>DATGCC010000590.1:0-11076 GCA_035312345.1 Rhodothermales bacterium | reverse complement strand
GGCGTCCGTCGTTGCCAGTGTCGTAGGCATAGACGTTGCCATCCGTCGATGCTACTATGATCGACCAGCCACCACTATCTGACAAGCGGGCTACAAGCGGCTGCGCCACAGATGGAGCCGACAATCGAATCGGGAAGCCGCGCACCAACGCGCCCTGCTGCGAAAACGCGACGAGGCTGTTGCCATAGGTCGTCAACACATCCAGTCGTCCGTCCTCGTCGAGATCGACCAGCACAGGAAAGGGGTTCATCGCCTGCTCCCCCTCTTCATCCAGCACATCGGCATAGCGGGGCAGATCGATCTGTTTCGTGCTTCCATCATCTTGCAGAAAAAGCAATGTGCGCTCGCCACCGAGCGGTATGACGCCAACCAACCCAGCGTCCTGCCCGAAAACAGGTTGCCCGACCTGCCCACTGCCGAGGGCTTCTATATTCCATAACAGGGTCCCATCTTGCCGTACCACCTGGGTGCGACCGACGACAAGCAGCTGCTCGCCATCGGAGGCCAGTCCATAGGTGTTCGCATTGATCTGCTCCGGGATCAAGATGCCATCCTCAAAGAAAGTGAGCAGGTATCTTTCCGCCGGTGTGGGGCCCTGCACAATCACCACAAAGGCCGGCGGGCCGTTTTGTTGATATCCCACAAGGGGCGAATCGAAGTGCTGGACGTTGATGCCCAATCCATCGGTGCTGCTTATCTCTTCGGCCTCACCGGCTCCTCCCGCTCGAATGCTGAAAACTACGGTACTGCTTCCTGCTTCAACCTCAGCCAGGAGCACCCGTCCATCCGGCAGCACGGCCGTTCGTAGTCCATCGGCCTCTCGTTGAAATGGAATGTCGTCCGCACCCTCCCGATACACCCCGGCAGCGCTGCCCTGCGGCGTGTCTCCGGTGAAGAACAACAACGCGCCGGTATCGAGCGACGTGAGGGCACTGCCAAACACAAAAGGAATGGCTGCCGTGCCGATGTGTTCGCTAAACACCGGTGCGATACCTTCATCCGCTTCGCGGCGGAAAAGAAACGACATCATGGGACCGGGGGCCGAGAAATCGTCGAGAACAACAAAGCTGGGTCCGCCCTCGTTGGTGTCGCTGTCCGGCACGGTGTCCGGGCCGAACCGGTTCTCGTAGAGTTGGATCTCCTGGCCTGTCGCCGTGATGGCAGTGGCGGGGTTGCCCTGGTAGTACAGGTCGAATGGTGTGCCCTGATCAACGGGCGCAGCGAACGGATTGTTCGACGGAAAGCCGATGTCCTGCGCCGAGTCGGCTTCTTCGAGGTCAATGGCGCGGCGGTCGGGATCAGCGTTGACGCTGTTATCTGTGAGGCCCGTGCGCAGGCGGCGTTCATCGATGTGCCAGATGAGCAGGCCGCCATTGAGATCGTTTCCGTCGTCATCTACGCCACCAGGCACCGCCCAGTCGTAGTTGTCCACGGCGACCACCACGCCGCCGGTAAAGCCTTCAATGTTGAAGCGGGTGAAGGTGGAATCGCTGTTGGAGATGCGCTGTTCTACAAGGGCTCCGTCCTTCAGCACTTGCATCACCAGTCCATCGCCTTCGGGATCGCGGTTGCGGTTTTCGACCAGGAAATATTCGGCCGGTGAGATGCTGGCACGAGCGAGCGACGGAAACTCAGACAACGCATCAGACGACAGGCCCGCGGCTTCCAGTATGATACGCTCCGACGAGGCCGGATCCAGTTCGAGCGCCGGAGTCCATCCAAGGTAAAATTTGGTCCACCCCATCGGCTCCGGCGGGAACAGCCCGTTATAGGCAAAGATGCCAAGCGGATCCATCAGGCCGAACGGCCCGAGGGCACTTTCGCCCGTCTCGGTGTTGAACAGGTCGGGCACGCCGAGGAAGTTGAAAAAGCTGGCCGCCAGCAAGCCATTGATCGAGAGTTCGAGCAACAGTGGCTCGTCGGCGATGAAGTCGAATGCCTGCCGCGTCTCGGTACGCGGGATGATGAGGGTGTTGCGGACCGGGAAACCATTGAACCGCACGTTCTCGACGCCCAGTGCCGTGAGCGACCGCTCGGTAAAAGAGATCGAGGGCAGATCCAGTGGCGTCTTGTCCAGCGTGGTGCCCAGCAACTCCACATCGCGCCCGACGCCTGCGTGGAAGAGGATGAAGGCCGTGCGCTCGGTATCGAAACCCGACATATCGAACGAACTCACGTCGGAAGCCAGCGTCCAGGCTTCCTGCACCAGCGCGGCCAGTTTGCTGCGCTCGGCTTCGCTGTCGGCGTCAAAGCCGGTCGGGCTGTAGGCTCCCATCTCCTGCGAGACGCGGATGACCTCGGGCACGATGTGCGTCCGTACCGTGGTTTGCTCGTCCGAGACTTGCTGGACGTAATGCCCCAGGAAATCGAGATGGGCCTGGAAATAGGCTTCGTTGTGCGGCAGCGGATCGACGTTCGGCGAGAGACTTTCGTCGTAGAGTGCCCCGTCGAAGGTGCCCGTGCCGGTGGTGAAGCGCGTCGTGTCTGGCTGAAACTCGACGCGCAATGCTACCACGTCATAGGAAGCGGCAGCGGGACGTTGTAGATGCTGCGCTACCGCCGGGGATGCCATCCGAATGAGCCAGCCCACAAGCAGGATTCCCCAAATAGAAAGGCCGCCCAAGACACGGCCAAAGGGACGATGAGGTTGCTTCCAGCCTGTGTGCATCCCTGTCGAGCGTGTCTTGAGCGGCCTGATGGTTCCTGCGGTGTTGATGAATCTGAGCGTGTAGCGTGGTTGAGACCTGGAGCCTGTACTGCCCGGACTCATTCCGCTGTTACTTAAGAAAATCGATCAGCAGCGAGAACCGAATGGTATCCGAGAGCGGATGATTTTCTTCGAGCGCGTAGATGTACGAGAAATCGACACCGACGATGTTGTAGCGAATGCCAGCTCCAAACGTAAGGAACTGACGGTCACCGTTGTAAGGATTCTCGTAGAAGTAGCCGCCGCGCAGGGCAAAGAGCTTGTTGTACCAGTACTCAAAGCCGGTCCCGATGGTCATCTGCTGAAACGCATTGAGCGATTCAAACTCGCCCACCTCTTCACTCAGCGGGTTGGTCCGCACCTGCGCTGTGCCCCACGAGGAGAAGATGGCTTTGTAGAAAGGATCTGCTTCGAAGATACCACTCTCCGTTGAATCGGGATTGACGTGGATCAGCATCTTGTTAAAGTCGGTCGAGAAGGTCAGCGAGTTGAACTCGTCGAAGTCGAGCGTCAGCGACTGCCCAAAGCGGATGTTGGTCGGGATCGGGTCGCTCTGCTCGCTGTCCGAATACTGAATCTTCGGCCCCATATTGGCGAGGTTGACACCGAAACGATAGGTGCCCTGCGTCCCGCCCAGGCTGAACGGCGAAGTAGTTAGGAGCGCCGCCAGGTCGAAGCCTGCCGAGACGCCGGGGTTCGTCTCCTGCGACCCGACCGTCACGCCACCAGCCAGGTTAGAATAGATCAGCCGCAACCCTGTGCCAAGGGCAAGGTGCTTCGATGCCTTGAAGCCGTAGGAAAGCCCGACAGCGAGGTCGTACGACTTGAAGTTACCCAGTGAGACGTTCTGCGCGTCGCGGTATTCGTGATCCCCCAGGAAGAGGTACGTGACGTGCGCCCCGAAGGTACCGAGGCCGTCTACATGGTGCTTGGCAACAAGATACTCATAGAAAAGACCCGCGTTGAACTCTGGCAGCCAATTCGAGTGCGTCAGGGCGATTTCGGTGCCCGTCTGGTTGGCCAGCCCGGCCGGGTTCCAGAAGATGGCATTCACATTGTCGGCCTGGGCCACGCCCGTGTTGCCCATACCGGCGGCGCGGCTATCCGGCTCGATCATCAGGAAGACCACGGCGGCCCCTCCTAGCTGAGCCTGTGCCCGCTGGGCTGTACCCAGCGAAAAAGCCAGCATCAGCAGCAACGCCAGCAGGAGCGCACGCGGCGCTTTGCGAGAAAAGGGTTTGGTGTTCTTGGCACGGTTCATAACGAGTATACGGGTAGGTTGATTGTCTGCTTAAAATACGGATAAGCGCACTAAAGATAACCGCTTATTCCATTGAGATCGGGTTAATTAGCGAATGACGGCGAGCCGTTCAACGTGTTCGGATACCTGTCGTTCTCCGTCGCGGCCTTCTACTTCTACGCGCACCTTGTAGAGGTACACGCCCGAAGATAACGGGTCGAGGTCATCGTCCAGGCCATCGAAGGTGACCTGTGTGGGACCGGTCCGCAGGATATCTTCCTGATCGATGGTTCGCACGGGCCGTCCACTGAGCGTGTAAATACGCACCTGGATGGAGGCCGGCGTCCCGACGGGCTGGTTGTGCTCGAAGACGAAGCGCGTCCGGCCAGGTGTCGGGTTGGGATAGTTGAAAACGTTCTGGAGCGCAAGGGCATCAGCCTCGGACACGACAAAATCCACCTCAGCCGAGCCCGAGTTGTTGACCACATCCCAGGCACGAACCAACAAAGAATGCGGCCCGCTCGGCAATTCTTCTTCAAAGTTGTAGGTCACGGTACCCCGCTGAAACGAGTTTTCTTCGCTCTCATACAGATCGCCGATTTCGATGGCATTCTGTTCGTTACCATCGACCACGAGCAGCATCTCGTGCCCGACGCCCGCCCCCACAGTGTTGATACCGCTCTCGTCAAAGAGCTTGACGATGACCTGTGGCTGGGCACTCGTCATGTCGCCGGGGACAAAGTCCTCGCTGTCGAGATAGACCTGAATCTCAGGCCCATCGGGATCGGGAATCGGGTTGTCCGACGTGCCGCCGACGATGATGTTTTCGGTGATCCCATTGGCATGCTCGCTGGACGACAATGCATAGGCCGAGATACGCCCCGCACTGTTGCTGTAGGAGATATCCTTCGGCACCACAAACGTCGCGTTGAACTGTCCGTTGGTCACATTGACGGTGCCGCGCCAGATCAGGTCTTCGCGCACGGTATAGTAGGAGCGATCCAGATAGCTTGGCGGAAACGGCAGGCTGACATTGCGCTGGGCATCGTAAACGGTCAGGTTCACCTTGCCATTGAAACCAGTATCGATGGTGTTATTCTGAAATTCAATCCCGCCTGCTATGGTGACCTGATCCAGGGCGCGGACCGGGGCCGCCTGTTCAGCTACCGGCACGCCATTCACGGTCTGCACGACGGCGCGGCGCGCATTGGAAGGCAGACCGGGACGCATCGTAGGATCGCCGAGCAGGTTGAACTTACGGTTGTTGCCCTGATTACCCACTTCCGTATTCTTGGTGATACGTAAGGCATCGCCAATGCGCAGAATCTGGCCATCTGGCTCACGACGGAAGAGGTCCTGGTTAAGCTGATAGTTCAGGCCGACGTTAAGGGACGTGATGCCGCCATTCGTATACACCGTCCGCACGGTGGTGAGTAGCGCGACAGCTCCGCCATTTTCGTTGAGCAGCAATTCCTCTGCTGCAGTCTGCATGTCTTGCAGATCCCAGCGGCCGAATGAGCAGGTGGCGGTAATGAAAATGGGCAGGCGGTCATAATTGTCAAGTTGCCGCGCATCCTGGATGGTAAAGAGTTCTTCCTGAGCCAGGGCTACCTCACCACCGTGCCCGCTGTAGTTGAACATCAGCACGCCTTCCCGAATAGCGGTGAGAATATCCTGGTGCGCCTCGGGCAACCGGACGATCTCCTGCTGCACACGGTTATAGGAGACGCCGTAGACTTTCTGCAAGTTGATCTCCGGCACCTGGGCATCCACAATTTCGGCGACGACATCAGCGTTCTGGACGTGCAAATCCTGGTTGTCTTCAGTTCCGGCTAGCCCATTGAGCGCATCATCCGCAATGAACAAGTAGCGCGTGCGCCAGGCTCCGTACGTCTCTGGGCTTTCGTAATGGCGAATTTTATCGACGACGGCTTCAGCCTCACGGGTGTCTTGCACCGTAAAGCGCCCAATGCCAATGTCCATGTACTCATTCAGATGAGAAGCTGAACCCGTGAAGTTTTCTCTTCTAAACGGCCAGAGTCCCTCATCATCGTCCAGCAGTGCAAAATAATCGTCGCTGGTGAAGGAAAGCTCGGGATGGAACGACTCCTTCGTTTCGAAGGGAAAAATCCAGTTTTCGAGCGGAGCCGTTTCGTCGGGATTCTCGAAGCCAAGGTTGCGGTAGTTGTAGTGTCCATCGCCGAAGAGCAAAGCATAGCGCAACATGCTCTCTTCGTTGGGTGCCCGATCATACAAAAACTTGAAATAGTCGCGGACAGCCCGCATGTCGGGGACGCCCCCGGAAAACTCGTTGTAGATCTGCTGCACATTGGTCACCAGCACTTCCAGCCCCTCCTGCCGCCGCATCTCGGCCAGATCCTCAGCGAAGGGTGCAAATATCGAAGGCGTGACGATTACAAAGTCTGGGTAACCGCCGATGCCGTGGAGGTTCTGGTTGGCCACGCGGCAGCCGCTTTCTTCGGGACAGGCCTGGCTCAGATCCAGTTGCCGGACCGCCGTGTTGGTAAAAGCCACCAACTCCCTGGGCGTGTCCATGTCGGTGACTTCAACCTGCACGCGGTACGTGCCGCCGCTCCCGGCTACACCCAGCCGCCGGATAGCACCCGGCTCCGTCACATCCCAGACCTGGGGCTCACTACTGAACCCACTCAGTTGCATCTCGAAGCGGCCTGTCTCGCTGATGGGTGTATGGAACTGAAGAAACCCGTTGCTCGCCTGCAAATTCTTTGGATAGAAAACCCGCGCCCAGTCCGTCGCAGCTTTGGGGCTGTTGACCTGGTTCTCCAGTTGCATCTCCAGGTTCAGCGCGGCCCCGACTCCAACCGTCTGGGGAAAACGAATGACGCGACTCGTCGCTATTGCGTTTTCGGCACCGGGGCTGGTTGGGTTGAAGCGCTCGCTGGCGAGTTGTGTGCCACCCGACCGCAAGGCCACGGCTGCAGCTGGATTCGAGCGGACGGCGGCACGGACGCGGTATTCCACTTCTCCGCCTGCCATGCCCGGCAATGAGACATTGTTGAAGATCTGCATGGTGCCACCACCCAGCGCAATCAATTCGCTGACCCAGGTGTGTCCGGTACCATCCTCCTGCGACCACATAAAGCGGTCGAAGTCTACGAAATGCCTACCTCGGATCTGGCTCAGTGACGTCGCGTCGCCAAAACCGGGGAAGGCTTCCTGCGTGAGGCGGACCCCGGCAGCCCCGTCGATCTTGATGAAATAGTAATTCTCATTCGAGAACGGATGCACATAATGCTCCCACTCTCGGATGATATTGCCGTTGGTATCGGTCAGCGGCTCGCCTAGGCTGTTGCGCTGAATCACGGACTCCCAGCCACGTGGCGCGGCGGCGTAGAAGATGATCTCGTCACCTGCGTCGAAGGAGCCATCGCCACCTCCCCGTGCAAAAACCGCGTTCTCGACCACATCGGCAGGGCGCGGATCGGAGTTGAGTGCAGGCAGCGGCTTGCCCCCGTTGCCATAAATCTTGACGTTGCTCGGATCGACGCTGCCGGGCGCGACTTCGAGGCCGGGCAGGTTGGCAATAAAATCGCGGTCGATGCGATACAATCCCGCCTCCGTGATCGCCAGCTTGTAGACGATGCCATCGGCGAGGACGCTGCGATCCACAACGAGGTGGGCGTTGTTCGAGAAAGACTGGATCTGCGAAACGTTGGCCTGAGCAGGACGGGCATAATCGACAGCAATGACCATACGCCGATAGCGACGCAGCACCTCGCGCTCGGGGTCGTACGTCACCAGACGGGCAGCGAGTGAAGCGATGGGCTTTTTGCGCTCCAAACCGGGAGCGGACACAGCAGCGGGAGCCTGATTCAGCATCGCTACCAGTTCGTCGGTGTTGGCAGCGGGTGCCACAGCTACCTCGTCGTAATCGGAGGAAATCACGCGCACACGCGGGCGCTCTAGCGTTGGCAAATCGAGTTTTTCCCCAACATCGAAGAGACCACGCGAAGCGGCCAGCGCCAACGCCTCGTTGAGCATTGTGGCACCGGTCGAGTCCAGCACGGCTTTGAGCGAGGTGGGCCAGGCGGCAGTGAGTTCATAGACCGCCCCATCCGGCCGCTCTTCGAGGGTACGGATCTGCACACCCTGCGCGGAGGCGGAGGTTACCACACCCAGGCAACACGCCAGGGCAAACATCCATCGGGCTATGCGTTGAGACATCATTTACTCCTGTCAAGAATCCAGAACAACGGTCAGTTCTGATACACCGCAACCGGTTGCGACACGTAAACGGCTATGGGGTAGCAAGCGATCTACTGTGTGGCACGGGACGTCGTACGCGCTGAAGCGGAGAGCGGCCCTGTTACGAAAGGTTTGGCGAAAGATACGTCGGCAGAAGCCTTCGTGTGCCAGTAAGTAGAACGTCGTTCGTAACGGTTGGTGCGATAGGCCGTCTTGAGAGGAGCGTGTGAGGAGTACGAGAGAACATACGGTGCGTTCAGCCAGGCAACAAGGGCAAAGCGCCGCACCTATTTTAATAAAGTCGGGTAGAAAAAATGAGACAGATCAGTGTTATGCCCGTGTTTGTGAACGGGTTCCCGGCAATGCCGACCCATTGGATGGCTGAATAGCATCTTCATCAAGTTCCATCAAGCTGCCATCTCCCTGTGCGATTTCCTGCTTCACCATCTCCTTGAGATCCGCGAGCTTGTGAAGGGAGGCCGCAATGCGTGAACTGGCTTCTTCGATGTCTTTGATCGGCTTGATGATCTCGTCGTCCAGGTCCATATACCGCCCCAACTCGATCAGCAGTTGGGCATTGCCCGAGATAATGGCAAGTGGGTTGTTGATATCGTGCGTCACCTTCGACACGGTGGCCCGGAGCGTTTCCATCATGCGGGTGCGCTCCAGGGTATGGAGCCGTTCCCGCTGTTGTTGCACGCGCAGGTTGCGCGCCACGGCTCCTTGCAACACGTCACGCAAACGAGACAGGTGCTGCTTCTGCTCCTTCTTACAAAGGCAGTCACTCGCCCCCGCCTTCATCATTTCCAGCACGACATCCCGGTCTTCCTCAGACGTATAAACCACCACAGGCACCTCAAGGGTGATGCGGCGGATGAAACCAAGCAACTCCTTCTTTTCTACTGGCAACTCGCGATTGACGAGAATAACCTCGAACAGGTGCTTGCGAAGCATCAAGCGAGCCGTGTCCAGCTTTGTGGCCCGCTGGACGGTCACCTGCGGCTGCAAGGCTTCCTCAATGGCCCTTACATCCTCGTCGCGTTGCTCAATGACAAGCAGGCGAAACGGCCCTTGTGTCGATGCAGGCGATGCAGCCATGTGTACGTGAAACCGATGAGGGAAGTAAAGCTACTGATGAAAAACATCCGCTAGCAGCAAGAAGCTTACGCAATAATAAATACTTGCGCAAATGATCTCCCGCCGCCACCCGTCATTTCCTGTACACGTATCGGCCTTATAACGATGAACTCAAGAAAAAGAAATTTTGGAGGGGCTCTGAAAAAGATATGAAGAACGATGATTGAGGGTGTTAAATAGACCAACATCCTTCTACTCGGCCTTGGTCATTCAACCCTAGAATAACTTACTCAAAGACCTCGGATCTACCACGTCGATGCCCTTCGGTGTTTGCTGGAGGCTGGCTACGGCCACCTGCGGGTCATGCTCGAAGAAGAGATGCCATCCCTCTGCCAGGGCTTTCTCCAGAAAATCCTGTTTCTCCCGCAACGTCACGAGCGGACGTACATCGTAGGCCATGATCCAGGGGGCCCGCAGGTGGGCCGATGTAGGCAGCAAATCGGCAACAAAAACCAGCGTCCCTTCTGCCCCGCTGATCTTAACCATCTGTTGGGCCTCCGTATGACCATTTACTGTCAGGAGCGAGACACCCGGAAACAACTCCTGCTCCCCATCTACGAGGTGGAGTTGGTCAGAGACTGCCAGCGGGCCAAGATTTTCCTCAAAGAAGGAACCGCGCTCGCGGGCGTTGGGGTTGCGCGCCCAGTGCCAGTGGTCCTCTTGCACATGATAGGTTGCGTTGGGAAACGTGAGTTCGAGCCGGTCGCCATCGCGCCGGGTGCTACCGCCGCAGTGATCGAAATGCAGGTGCGTCAGAATCACATCGGTGACATCGGCAGCGGAGAAGCCTGCTGCGTCGAGCGAGCCATGCAGGTTGCTGTGCTCATGATCGATGGCGTAGATGGACTTGAACTTCTCGTCATACTTGTCGCCGAGGCCATTGTCGATCAGGATTACGCGCCCATCGCCTTCGAGTAACAGGCAGCGCATGTTGAGCGGAATGCGGTTTTGCTCGTCGGCGGGGATGCGGCGCTCCCACAGTGGCTTGGGGATGATCCCGAACATCGCTCCACCATCCAGGCCGAGCCGTCCCGTTTCAATGGTGTGCAGCGTATAGGGGCCGAGTTTGGACATAGCTTGCGGATGGTGTTTGGGAAAAGGCAAAAAAGGATCTACGCTCCGGTAAGACTCCGAAAGATTTCTCTGATCCATGCGGTCACTTCATCTGCTTGCTCGGCAAAGCGCTCATCCCATGGCTCAGGTAAACCGTTTTGCTGAATGGCTTCCAGGCGCTCTCCTCGCTCAACCTGACCTTGAACCCAGGCAAGCGTTTCCGCTAGCAATTGATGATACGCGCTCAGTTCAGCACGATCAGTAACTTCGCCATGTCCTGTTACAATCAGCGTCCTCGCTGGTACGCGCCGGATCACTTCCGCCAAAGTATGTGCCAGCCCGTGCATGTCTTCCCCTACCGAAAAGCCATCCACACCATGGTAAAGATCTCCCATATGGATCACCTCGGCTTTCCGAAAGAAAACAATGGCGTCACCATCTGAGTGGGCCGGACCGAAATGCAATAGTTGCACTTCCTCCCCGTTGAAGTAAAGGCTCAGCGAATCTGTGAAGGTAAGATCAGGCCACCCTGCCGTATGGATGGGGCCGATGCCCTCGGGATACCACCACGGCGTTTGCCGTTCGCTAAGGCGCAGCCTCGTATTCGCATGCGCAATAATGGTGGCCTCTTCTCCATAGACTACATTCCCCGCCGTATGGTCGCCGTGCCAGTGGGTGTTGACCATAAAGACAGGATCTCCGACGTCAAACG
>DATGCC010000589.1:0-3975 GCA_035312345.1 Rhodothermales bacterium | reverse complement strand
GTTCAAGCCGTTCAAAGGTACGCGCTCGATCCATCACATGGGTCACATCAAGATGATGTCTGCGTGCCAGCCGTTCATCTCGGGCGCGATCTCGAAGACGGTCAACATGCCGGAGCACTGCACCATTGAGGAGATCGCCGACGCGTACATGCAGAGTTGGAAGCTGGGCCTGAAAGCCGTGGCGATCTACCGCGAGAACTCCAAGCGCAGCCAGCCGCTCTCGACCTCACAGGGGGGCAACACGAAGCAGGGCACCAAAGCCGAAGCCGTCGAAGCCAGCGGCGACGGCATGGCCTCGGGCGAGCCGGAGGTGATGGAGAAGATCGTCGAGAAGATTGTATACAAGCCAGTGCGCAAACGCCTGCCGGACGAGCGCCCCAGCCTGACGCACAAGTTCAGCATCGCCGGGCACGAGGGCTACCTGCACATCGGCCTTTACCCGGACACCCACCTGCCGGGCGAGATCTTCATCACGATGGCGAAGCAGGGCTCGACCATCTCCGGCCTCATGGACGCCTTCGCCACGTCCATCTCTATCGCGTTCCAGTACGGCGTGCCGCTCGAAGACCTGTGCAACAAGTTCAGCTACATGCGCTTCGAGCCGAGCGGCTTCACCAACAACAAGCAGATCCCGATTGCGAAGTCGATCATGGATTACATCTTCCGCTACCTGAGCCTCAAGTTTCTGGGCCAGTCGAAGGAAGAGGAGGAAGCCGTAAACCCTACTGAGGCCGTTGCGAATGAATCCGACCGCAGCGGCCCGGCCAGCGACGAGAGCCAGATGACGCTGCCCTTCGATGGCGACGCGCTCGTGGGGCAGACCATTGAGGCGTTTATGGAGAAGACCGACCGCGCCGTCGCTCCCAAAACCAGCACGCCCGCCGAGCCGACCGCGTCGTTCCAGAACCAGGCCGACTCGCCGCCCTGCTCCAACTGCGGGGCCATCACCGTGCGTAGCGGCGCATGCTACGTCTGCACGCAGTGTGGAAGTAGTAGCGGTTGCGGTTGATGACTGGATAGAGACATAACATAGAGCATGAAACGGGGAGCGCCCGGTCTCAGCGATGGGGTCGGGCGCTTTTTTGTATCTTGCTGTCGGTTTGATCAAAGCTGGAAGCTATGAATATCTACGTTGGAGTTACAGACAATGACTGGTATCGTTATCTGGCAGATTTAAAGCCAGATGAAGTCAATTTTTGGCAACCGGGAGGTTCTCAAAGATTTCGGGCGCTCAGTCCGGGCCAACCATTCCTTTTCAAACTAAAGGCACCTTACAATCATATTGCAGGTGGTGGTTTTTTTGTAAGCCATACTTTTTTACCTGTCAGCGTTGCCTGGGAGACTTTTGGTAAGAAAAATGGAATGCCTGACTATTGGTCTTTCGCCGCAAAGATTCGAGGCTACCGTGCTGATTATCAACCTAATCCGACGATTGGATGCATTGTGTTATCCGATGTGTTTTTTATCAATGAGAATGAATGGATACCAGTGCCACCGAGTTGGAGTCGCAATATTGTGAGTGGTAAAACGTACAATTTGCAAGAAGCGGATGGGCAATATCTATGGCAAGAAGTGCAAAGTCGATTTCGACAGCAAAATCTCAGCGCTGAGAATCAAACAGAGTTACCACTTGTGGCTGATCCACAGGCGAAATATGGAAATGAATACTTGACTCGTGCTCGGCTTGGTCAGGGTGCTTTTCGAGTCCTCGTCACAGATGCTTATGGTCGCCGTTGTGCCTTCACAGGAGAACGAACGTTACCTGCTTTGCAAGCTGCTCATATTAAACCTTACGCTGTATCAGGTCCGCATCGCGTGCGTAATGGTTTGTTACTACGTGCTGATCTACATCAGCTTTTTGATAAAGGATATGTCACCCTTACATCGGATTTGCATATTGAGGTAAGCAATCGCATCAAGGAAGAGTTTGAAAATGGAAGAGAGTATTATGCCTTGCATGGTCAACAACTGAGGAGTCTCCCTAGCACACAGCATGATTGCCCCTCACAGGACTTTATAGGCTATCATAACGAAAACATCTTTGTCCCCTAAAGAATGAATCATTGAGTATAAATCCATCGGCCCCAGAGATCCTCATCGTCGCCGGACCAAACGGAGCGGGGAAGACCACGTTCTCGCAGGAGTTCGTGGCCGAGCAGCAGCGTCCCTTTCTCAGCGCCGATGCCATCGCTGCCCGGCTGAACCCCGCCGATCCCACGCAGGCCCGGTTGCAGGCAGGCCGCACGTTTTTTGCCGCGTTGGACGCGCACCGCCAGGACACATCGTTCGTCGTTGAGTCCACGCTGGCGGGGTAGGGCTTCGTGCGTATCATGGAGCGGTTGCGGGAGGCAGGCTATACCGTGGTGCTGGCGTTTCTCTTTCTGCCGTCGCCAGAGGTATGCATTGAGCGCGTAGCCGAACGGGTGCGCAAAGGCGGGCACGATGTGCCAGAAGAAGACATCGTGCGGCGTTACTACCGGAGCAAGCGCAACTTCTGGCACGTATACCGTCTGCTGGCCGACGAATGGCAACTGTATTACAACGCCGATGATGGTTTTCAGGGCGTTGCCACGGGCAAGAAAGAAACCTACGTTGTCAGCGACAGCACGCTTTTTGAGATGTTCATGCACGACCTAAACGACGAGGCCGATCATGCAAGCTCCTGAGCTAGACAAGGACGTTTACGAGCGCTTCATCGCCTTCGAGCGCATCGGCAACCGGGCAGTGCGGAAGGCGCAGGAAGAAAGCCGTCGCCTCGGTGTGCCCAACGTCTACAGCATCAACGGCACCATCTACTACGAGCGCCCCGACGGCACGCTCTCGACCGAAGATCCGTACCCGCAACGCCAGGCTGACTGAAAGGGGAGAGGCCGATCCATACTGCAACCGACCTCTCCCTGAGCGTCCCTCCAACAGGGACCACCTGCCTAGAGCAAGTCCCTAGATGAAGATAATCTGGGTGCCCTCGCCCTCCGCCAGCGCATACATATCGCCGACGGTAATAATGTCTTCCAGGTCGTCGATGAAGTCCTCGCGGCTGAGCTTGAACATCTCCACGGCCAGCAGGCAGCCGTAGATCTTGCCGCCGCCCGCGACGATCATCTCCAGAAACTCGGAGACGGGCGGGATGTCCAGCTTGTCCATCTCTTTGCGCATCATCGTCGAGGCTACAGCTTCGAAGCCGGGCAGGCCGCCCACCATCGTGGGCAGGTGACGCATGAAGGCCGGGTTGCCCACCGTGGCGGTGTGCAGGTGGTCCTGCTTCTCTTTGTGGAGGGCGTCCAGGCCGAAGAACGTAAAGAACAGGCTGGCCTCGATGCCTTCCATCAACGCGCCGTTCGCCATGATCAGCGCGGCGTAGACATCTTCCAGCGTGCCTTTCGAGCAGATGACCAGCACCTTCTTCACCGGATGGCGCTCTTTTATATCGGGCTGCGTATGGGCAGCGGTGGCGGCAGTAACTTCCATGGTAGCACCTCCTCAGGGATTGGGAGTGGTGTGTGTTGCGATGTACTGAGACGACGTCGGTCATTGGTGCCTTCGGCACGTCATGGGCTCGCATTGCTCGCGTCATTGGTCATTGATGGGCACGGTGCCTCCAATGACCCATGACATGCGCGTAGCGCATCAATGACAGCGAAGCCAATGGCTGCTTAGACACAACTGGCTGGTTTCGAGATGCCGGCGATGCGGCTGGCTTTCTTCAGCGGACCGCCGGGAAAGAGATCGTAGAACTCCTTGATGGAGACGATGCCCGATTTCCCGACGCGCCGGATGGAGAGCTTGGTGCCCTCCGCCTGTTGCGTCCGCAGGTAGTCGAGCACCTCAAAGTGTTTGTCGGTGAGCGGGATGCCTTCTTCGGCAGCGATGTCGCGGGCTACGTCGGGCGTCCATTGCGACATATCGGTGAGGTAGCCTTCGTCGTTGAGATCGACCGGTGCGCCGGCCAAAAGAGTCTGTGACATGGTTGTTTCC
>DATGCC010000588.1:0-3644 GCA_035312345.1 Rhodothermales bacterium | reverse complement strand
TTTGTGCTGGTACAGGGCGGACGCGGTGGCAAAGGCAACACCTTCTTCAAGTCCTCGACGCGGCAGGCTCCTCAGTTTGCCCAACCCGGCGAATCCGGCGAGGAGCGCAATGTCACGCTCGAACTCAAGCTGCTGGCCGATGTGGGGCTAGTCGGGTTTCCGAACGCCGGTAAGAGTACCATCGTGGCCTCGCTCTCGGCGGCCCGTCCCAAAATTGCGGACTATCCGTTCACCACGCTGGAGCCGTCGCTGGGTGTCGTCTACGTCGGCGAATACGAATCGTTTGTCATCGCCGACATCCCCGGCATCATAGAAGGGGCGCACGAGGGCAAAGGGTTGGGCATCCAGTTTCTCAAGCATATTGAACGCAACGCTGTATTGCTGTTCGTCATCCCCGTCACCTCCGGAGATGTAGCGGCTGAATACGAAACGCTGCTCGGTGAATTGCAAGCCTTCAACCCGGAAATGCTATCGAAGCCGCGCATGTTGGCGCTCTCGAAGATGGATTTGTTGCCGCAAGAAGACCACGAGGCTACCGTCGAGGACGTGCGGGCTGAGCTGGGCGGAGC
Source organism: Rhodothermales bacterium (assembly GCA_035312345.1). Classification (GTDB taxonomy): domain Bacteria; phylum Bacteroidota; class Rhodothermia; order Rhodothermales; family DATGCC01; genus DATGCC01. The sequence continues at coordinate 3,075 of DATGCC010000588.1, read as the reverse complement.
CATTGAGCTGTTTCCGATCAGCGCTGTGGCGCAGCAGGGCTTGCAGCCATTAAAACGAGCGCTATGGGCACACGTGCAGCAGGCGCATGCGGGCGAGCCGGGCTGATGCGGCCAGAATCACATAGCTCGTCCGCCGGAGCGCAGCCACTCGAAGAGCAGCACGCGCTGGTTGCCCTGTCGCTGGTGCCGGGCGTGGGGCCGGGGCGCATACGGACGTTGTTGGCAGCGTTTGGGTCGGCGACCGGAGTTTTGCAGGCGTCGCAAAAGGCGCTGGCGATGGTGTCAGGGATCGGGCCGCAGACGGCTTCGGCCATCGCCGGATTCGACGACCATGCGCTGGTGGAGGAGCAGGTGCGCCGCGCCGAGCAGCAGGGCATCACGCTGGTGCCCGTGTGGGATGATCGTTTCCCCCGTCTCTTGCGCGAAATCTATGACCCGCCAGCTTTTCTGTGGATGCGGGGTACGCTGACTGAACAGGATGAGCGTGCCATCGCGGTTGTCGGCACCCGTCGGTCGAGCGATTACGGCAGGCGCATGGCCCGTGAGTTTGCCACGGCACTGGCCGAAAAAGGAATCACGGTGGTAAGTGGGTTGGCGTATGGCATCGACGGAGCCGCGCACAAGGCGGCGGTCGATGCGGGAGGGCGGACGCTGGCTGTGCTTGGCTCAGGAGCCGACCGCATCTATCCGGCCAAGCACACGCGCCTGGCTGACGACATTGCGGTGCACGGAGCCATCCTTTCCGAATATCCGCTGGGCGCTGCGCCCGATGCGCCCAACTTTCCTCGCCGCAACCGCATCATCAGCGGATTGTCGCTGGGGACGCTGGTAGTAGAGGCGCATGAGAAAGGCGGGGCGCTTATCACAGCGCGGCTGGCCGTGGAGCAGAACCGCGAGGTTTTTGCGTTACCGAGTCCGGTACACAGCCGTTCTGGCGTGGGCACCAACCGGCTCATCCAACGCGGTCACGCCAAGCTCGTCTTGGACGTTGATGACATTCTGGAGGAACTGGGTTTTGCTGACCTCCCCGCTCCAGAATCCGCCACGATACAGGCGGTCCTGCCGGATGATTTAAGCGACATCGAAAAAGAATTGTACGATGTGCTCGAAGCCGAAGCCCAGCACATCGACACCATTTGTCAAAAAACCGGCTACGATGCCTCAACGGCACTCGTGTATTTGTTAAGTCTGGAATTCAAGGGACTGGTACGACAAATGGCCGGCAAGCAGTTTTTGCGGATGTGAGCCGTGACTTGACAACCATCTCAGAAAACCCGAACTTCCCAAATGCGAAAAGGCCCGGCTCCCCCACCAGGATACCGGGCCCCTTCGAGATGCTGCCACACATCACACAAGGAGGTAACTTGTGTAACACGCTTCCCACAGCGTGCTTTATCTCTTGACGTGATGTAATGCATTAAGTTACGCCGAAGGCGGTTCTTTTTTAGAGCCGCCTTTTGCTTTTTGTAGTTTTTCCTGTGGTATCCCATGACGTTGGACGAACTCCGTGCCCATTTTCCGCATATCGGGCAGACGATCTATCTCAATCATGCCGCTACCTCACCTCTGAGTCGCCCGGTGATGGAGGCCGTGGAGAAGTATCTGAAAGAGCGCCACCGCACCAACATCGAGAATTACTTCGACTTTGCGCCGGTGCTGGCAGCAACGCGGGCTCGCATCGCCCGGCTGCTGGGGACGGAGGTGGCGCGGGTCGAGTTTATGCCCAACACCTCCTACGGACTCAATGTGCTGGCGATGGGGTTAGACTGGCAAGCAGGAGATCGTGTAGCAGTGCCGGGCTGTGAGTTTCCGGCCAACGTTTTTCCGTTCCTCAACCTGCGGCAGCGCGGCGTCGAGACGGATTTCATCCCGCACCACGACGGCGTTATCACCCTGGACGACATCGCGGCCACGCTGCAACCGACCACGCGGTTGCTGACGGTCTCCTGGGTGCAATTTCTCTCCGGCTTTCGGTGCGACCTCGAAGCCATCGGGCACCTCTGCCGCGAGCGGGGCGTGCTTTTCTGCGTCGATGCCATCCAGGGGCTTGGCGCGCTGCAGCTGGATGTGGAGGCGTGCGGCATCGACTTTCTGGCGTGCGGCGGGCACAAATGGCTGATGGCAACGCAGGGCATCGGCTTCCTCTATCTCACTGAGGCGCTTCAAGAACGGATCACGCCGATGGCGGGCTGGCTCCACGGCCCGGTAGACTGGGACAACCTGAATGCGTACGACCTGAGCTTTCATCCTGACGCGACGCGCTTCCGGTTGGGTACGCTCAATAGCGTGGGCATCGCAGCACTGCACGCGGCGCTCGGGTTGTACTTCGAGGCAGGTCCGGCGTGGTGCGAAGCGCAGGTGTTAGCCCGATCTCGTCAAGTGGCGGAGGGGCTGTCTGATCTCGGGCTGAAACGCTATGGCTCCGACGATCCAACTCAGGCATCAGGCATCATCACCGTTAAACATCCCAATGCGGAAGGCGTGCTGGCTTATCTGAAGGAGCGCGACATCACAGCGGCAGTGCGCAACCAGATGCTCCGCTTTGCGCCCACCTACTACAACACGCCGGACGAAATCACGCAGACGCTCGACGTGGTGCGCCAGTTTGACCGGACGCAGGTGGCAACATCGTGAAGGAAGACGAAAGGGGAAACACCGAGGAGCGGGTAGAGACGATCATCAATCTTCAGGTGCCAGACGGGTACCTGGAGGAGGGGCGGCTGGACGTATACATCACCCGCTTCGTGGAGAACGCCTCGCGGACCAAAGTGCAGCGCAGCATCCGCGAGGGACACGTCACCGTCAACGGCAAAGTCATCACGAAAGTCTCACACACCGTGCTGGCGGGCGACGAAATCGTGTGCCGTGTCATGCGCCCGCCGCCGATGGAAGCTGTCGCCGAAGACATTCCGCTCGATATCGTTTTTGAGGACGATTATCTGATCGTGGTCAACAAAGAGGCGGGGATGGTGGTGCATCCGGCCTACGGCAACCGCACGGGCACGCTCGTCAACGCGCTGCTGCATCATGTGGGTGGCGGGACGTACAGCGTAGAAGACGATGAGGATGAAGAAG
>DATGCC010000587.1:0-9774 GCA_035312345.1 Rhodothermales bacterium | reverse complement strand
GCGGGCAGCGTAGCCGCAATATGACGTTTATGATAGCGGTGCTCGCTCTGATGCTCTACGGGGCTGGCATGGTCATTCATTTCTTGATGTAGTCACTGCCCTGCTCTCCTTCTACACCCATCAAAGCTGGCTGATGGCGTGGCACAACTTATACCATGCTTGCTCTCGCAGGGCCGCTGGCATTTCTACATGCTCCTGCGGTCTGTTGAGTATCTCCAGGGCCAGGAGCATCGACCGCAAGGTGTTCAGGCACGTCTCCACCTCCAGGGCAGTGTAGCTGCTGCGCGGAATTTTGCGCTTTCTGTCTCCGTGGTGCACGCGCCCAAGCGCTCCGCCAAGCTGTTTGATGAGGTGTTTTATTTCGTCAGGGTGGACGTGCTTTTCCTTCTTGAGCGCCCTTGCTTGCTGCATATACCTATCTATTTCACTGGAGCCCCGGAAGAGGGCAAGAAGAGCATTGTTCATCGGTTGGGGGGTGCTTATTGGCAGCATGTCCTGCCTGGAGCGCACGTTCGTCGCTCTTGTGTGGGGTAGGCACGAATTGTATCGGTACCGCTGGCGATTTCTTAAGGAAGGGTCCAAAAAATTTATAATCCTCGCCGCCTCTACCCCGCTAACCGCATCCCCGTATTATCGTCTATTACCCGTACAGCGATCTCCATGCCTGGGTTTTGATCTTCGCACTGCGCCAGCACCTCCCCGATGATAAGGAGTTGCTTGTAACTGGGTAGGCGTTGCCACTGGTGACGATTTACAAAGAGAAAACCATGCTCAAGTACCAACCGTCTGATCAGACCCGTCTTAAAATGCTCATCTATCAGGTTTTTGGGTCGACCGGGTTGCATGGTAGCGGGCAAGAGATGCATTAGCGCGATAATCATACCGAGCGATGAAGCCTTCATCAAGCAAGAATACGTAACGCCTAGCTTAGTAGACTTCACCCTCTAGGCCGAGCATAGTTCCGGTGTCAGCATCAACAACGCAGATCCGCTCTGGCAACTTGTCTGTTTCGCTCAATTCCAGCGATACCTTAATAACAAGGGCAAGGCGCTCATGGTCAGGCAGTTCCTCATAGAGCAACCCATCGACGAAAACAGCCCTCATCCCTGGTGAGATGTGCTTTATCAACTCGAGAATAGCCACAACGTACCCCTATTGTACAAATGGTATGGCACGAATGGTCTACTGAGGGGAGAAGACCCATCTCCTATATCGGCTGTATCAAGTTGTATTTAACACAGCTAGCAGAGAGCCGATACGCGACTAACTCTTACCGCCCCGGCTTGCCTTTTCGTCGCTCAAGCTCACCAAGAATTACGTCTCTGGCCAATTCCACTTGTTGGGCCAGACGAAGGGCGGTGCTGCTCCTAAGCCGACTCAGATTCTCAATAACAAGCCTATACTCGCTCGCCTTTTCGACGAGTTCCCCGGTGGAGCGAGATTCTATATCTGAGACCAAAAACGGGTTTGGCATGCATGATTGCCTAGAGGCGGGCAACAATCCATATGCACTAGGAGATGTCCAATTCTTTGTCAACAATCATACCGAATAACATTCTCAAACAAGCACAGAGCAGATTCTCGATCGTTCTACTTAGAAGCAAAGCAGGACAACCATCCATAAAACGATCAACACTAGCGTCGTTGACGCACACCCGCTACCGGTGCTTCCCGTTAAAGCATCAACTCTTTCTTTCGCCTCTTTCAAGCTCACCCCCGTTTTCTCACGCAGGAGCTTGATCGCTTCAATCTTTCTCCCCTCTTGCGCCAGTGCTAAGACCGCATTCGGGACTTGTCCCGTCTCACTGGCCGTGGTAGGTCTAGTAGATGAGCGCGCCTGCCCAGCCAGTTCTGCGCTGAGCCGGTCCACTTCATTTTTTGCTTCCTTTAGTCCAATACCGGTGGTATCGCGGAGTAGCTTGATCGCTTCAATTTTATTACCCTGCTGGATAAGTTCAGCGATTCTCTTGGACGCTTCGGCCATGGATTCAGATCGAGCTATTCGTGACGCTCCTCCACCTATCTGGCGTAGGAATTTCAATATACTGGGTCGCACGCACTCGCGCACGCGGTAACAGTCAGTTAGTTATTTGGCTAAAAAACGAGAATGCCCCATAGCGGCCTGCAAATCGGTAGCTCCTATCTGTAGCATTGCAGTCATAATCGCAGCAATGGGATAGATCCATGACGTCTTCGATAACTGCCCGATTTGATTGATGACCTCGTCAAGTTTCCCAACTGACTCGCCTAATTCAGATCAACCAATCTGTGACCAGTGATACTGCATGGCCATAGGCCGTCGCTATTGTGCACCGGCTGGTACCCAGAGGCTACCTCCCTCTGGATGCATAATAGACTCGATCATTCGATCATTCGATTGCTCTTCCATGACCTATAACAACTTGTTTCTACTGTATAAACAACTGCCTTCTTGGAGAACTCCAATGTCTATGCTGACTGGATCGGCGAGGCTGGAATCACGCCGTCGCAGTCAGATATTGGTGTCAACGAGCGAGCTGTAACAGGGCTTTTGGTGAAGATCGAAGTGGTCGCGGCTAACTGGTTAGTTCACGACGTCACGAGGCCGATGTTGCTCTCCGGCCTGCATCTGTACGTCCTGAGCCTCGGCTACCTCCTGGGCAATTCCGCGCTGTACGGAAAGCACAACCTTCCCCTTTGCTTCGAATGATTCAGACCAGGAGCGACCGAGACTTGGGAGACTGTACCCGCTTACCAATTGTCGCCCCGGGTGTCGCGGTCGAAGTCTGAGACAACCGAACTATCCCTAACCGGCGTGCTCCACCACATCACCATGACTAAAGCGGCTAGAGCCATTGCCGTCAGCCATCACACGAGGCGCTCTCGCAAGGCACGCGCTACCGCGTCACTGCGCGAGTGGACCTGCAGCTTAGCATAGATATTCCGGCAGTGCGTGTCCACGGTGTAGTAGCTCACGAACAACTGCGCAGCGATCTCTTTCTTTGTGAACCCCTCCACGAGCAGGTGCAATATCTCCTTCTCACGCTCAGTGAGATCGTATTCGCCGCGCGGCGTGGCAATGCGCTGGAACATGTGGAGCACTTTCGCCGCAATCTGCCCGTCCATAGGCGCGCCGCCCCGCAAAACTTGATCAATAGCCGTGAGCACATCATCAGCAGAGGCCGACTTAAGCAGGTAGCCAGAAGCACCGGCACAGACCGCCTCGAAGATACGATCGCTGTCTTCATGAACCGTGAGCATGATGGCATGGGCAGATGGGGTGGTACTCTTGAGACGACGCACACCCTCAATGCCGTCGATACCCGGCAGTTCAATGTCCATAAGCACCACGTGAGCCAGATGGCCTTCATCGAGCACTTCGAGAAAATCCTCACAGGAGCGAAAGGCCTGTGGAGCAAGGCCCTCGGTGCTTTCGAGCAACGCCATCAGCGTGGCGCGATACCTGTCATTGTCTTCCACGAGCCACACGCTGGTGGGCTCAGCAATACGCAAAGATGAAATAGGCGATGTGCTTTTCAAAGGGATCACCTCCATTAGCGACAGGTTAGCTTCAAGCGGCAGCGCAAGACGCGTATTCACGGTAAACATCGCTGTCGGTGAAATACGATTCAATTTACGCTGGCCTGCAGCCGCTCAAGCAAACGCCATCCCGATTGCTGCCTTCCTTCGCATTACTGCAGGGACACCCCACGGCCATGATCAAGAAGCTACGGCACCGTAGCCACAATGACCTCGTTCCCGAAGACGCTCGGGACAAGAAGGCGGTCGCGCAGCGTGTCGTAGCCCAAGTCACCCGGCGTGAACACAGGCGACAGCGCAGTTTCGATAGGGGTGCCGCCCAGGCTCATTGAATAGATGGCACCTGTCGGATTGTTCGGATCGGCCGGGTCAGCGTTCCAACTTGAAGCGTAGAGCGTACCGCCTGACCGAACGAGACTGTCGATACCGCCCGTGGGTAGCATCGCCACCGTTTTCTTCCGTCCTGAGGGGTTTGTGCGGTAGACCGTGTTCGACTTGAATGTCGTCCAGAAAACGTTTGCACCGTTTGTGAAGCAACCGTTCGGTCCCTCCTCGGCTTCGTCCTCCACGAAAACGCTCACGGTGCCGTCCTGGATCTGATAAAGAGCATCGGTGCCGGTACCCGTCGAGGTGGCAAGATCAAGACCAGTGTCCGTGACGTAGATCGTGCCGCCGTGACCGATACAGACATCGTTGAGGAGGGAGCCGGTCATGCCGAGCGCGATGAAATCTACCTGCGCAGCGTCGCCAGTGGCCCGGTCAATGTCGTATACGTAGAGTCCGTCGCGGTCTACCACGTAGAGCGTGTTCTCGTCGAGGGTTATGCCGAAGGGGTCATTGAGGCCACTGATCCAGACGTAACCAGGATCGCCCGAAACGTCGCCGGTGGCAGCAGGATCGATGCGGCTGATGAACCCATCGGCGACGAAGAGTTGCCCGACATTCGAGACATAATAGACATCGGCAACCGGATCGTAGAGCGCCGATTCGGGCGTCACGAATCCTGTCAGGGTTTCAGTGTCCTGGATTATGGCTGCAGGATAGAGCAGCGACGTAACTGTGGTCTTCGGGCTGGCTGACGGTGCGCCGCTGTTCAGACCACTCTGGTCACAGCCGATGACGATAAGCAAGCCCAGGAGGAGGGGTGAGAGGAAGGCGTGGGTGCGTTTCATGAGAATCACCGGTAGGGTTTCGGTTAGGCGGAAGGTTGCACGACATCAGTTAACAGGCAGGCACCCTAAGGCACCAGGTCAAGGACCTCTTCCACTTTCTCGAAGGGAATACCAGCCTCTCGGTTCACCTGCTCGACGGAGACCGCGTCCGGTCCCTCGAACAGGCAGGTACACCGGGCGTCCTCCGGGTAGAAGTTGCTTCGGATGTAGCGCACCGGCGTACCCTCCAGGGTGTGCCGTTCGGCGGTTTCGATGGCGGCTTTCTGGGCGTCTCCCAGTTGCTCCATCGTGATGCCGGGCAGGTTGCGTTGCACCGCGTAGGTTGGCATAATGACCTCCGTCTATGGGTTAGCGTTTAAGTAAACTATTCGTCACTGCTCGACGACCTCGATATCCCATCTCGCGTCGCCGTAGGTATAGAACAGGCATGGCTCCTCGGAGACACAGGTGTTGCTGTGCGGGACGCCGCCGGGCACGAACCAGGCATCGCTCGGCCCCATCTCGGGCGGTTCGTCCTCGCCGACGTAGGGGTTCGTCAGTCGGCCCTGGAGCATGACGCCTCGATAGGGGTAGGTATGGGTGTGCAGTGGTGCAACCGCCCCCGGCGCGAAGCGGACGAGCTTGCCATGCGCGTCTGCCTGCCAGTCGCCGTAGACCGCCGCGAAAGCAACGCCGGGAATCAACTCGGTCCATTCTACATCGGCAGTGTGGACCATCTCGGCACCTCCACTCGTGCGGAACTTGATGTCGTACTGGATCTTCCAGCCTTCCGAGGTCTCTTTCCAGAGGACCGCGTAGTCTGCCACAAGGCCCACCTCACCGTCTCGACGTACCGTGGCGATGCCGGACTCATAGACCACATCCCCAGCGTCGCGGCGTTCGAGGGTAGCCAGTGAGATCTCCTCATAGCCCAAGTCGAAAAAGCTGGCCCAGTAGGCACGGATGCCCGTGCGGCCACCGGTCGTGGGCGCGCTGTGCCTCGTAAAAAGGACAGCGTCTTCGGTGTAGAGCGCAGAGAGGGCGTCGGCATCCTGGTTCGCGAAAGATTCCTCAAAGTGGGCATTGCCCTGCTCGATCCGTGCACGGATGAGGTTGTCTCGGCTGGAACTGAACTCAGGATCACGAGCGAGCGCTTGCTCGAACTGCTCAGCGGCCTCCTCGTAGCGGCCCATCACGAGAAAGAGCTCACCGAGCGAGTCGTACGTGTTCGGTTCACCGGGATGCTGGCGGATGTTCTCGCGGAAGAAGCGCTCTGCTTCGTCGGGGCGGCCCGCCTGGAGATACACGTAGCCGACTCTGTTCCTCGCATTGCCAGTGGGGTCCCGGTCAGCAGCCTGCTCGAAGTATTGTTCAGCCTCTGCGTAGCGACCCTGGCGGGCATTGAGCGTCCCCAGAGAGAAGTAGGGTCGCCATTCGCTGGGTGCCAGCCGGAGATTTTCCCTGAAATGTTGTTCAGCTGCCGGGAAGTCCTGCTGGTTCATAGTGGCCCAGCCAAGGAGTTGATGAGCCGGGATGAATCCAGGGTCACGCGCGATGGCGCGCTCAAACTGCCGGGCAGCCTCCTCATAGTCTCGAAAGTGGTTGTAGTAACGCATACCCAGATACCCGGGGAGATACGGGTCATCGGGATACGCCTCAGAGAGTTGCTGGAATATCTTGATGGCCCCATCGTAGTCATGCTTTAAAAGGAACGCTCGGAAAGCGTCAATCATCCGCCCCTCGCTCTCCGAGGCACTACCCCTGTGTGACTCGGCCCGTTCAAGATACAGTTCGATCTCCGAAGCGCGTGCCCAGGTACCCGCGCGGTGCAAATAGGCCAGGACGAACGTAGAGTCGGCGGCGATTGCAGCATCAAGATGCTCACGGGCCTTTGCAGCCTGCCAGTGAAAGGCATCCTTGCGCCCTTCCAAGAAGTGCGCGCGCGCCTCCTCGGACGAAGTGGTGACGGGGAGCGTCTGCGCCCGAACAGGCAGCGCGGTAAACGCGAGGCAGGCGAGGAGTAGGAGGATCACATGGTGTAGGAGAAACCGGTTCAGCATGTCAGGTTCTCAGGACTTTGGGTTCTGAAGGGCGGCTTGGTTATTCTTGTGTCGTGGGTAGCCACGCGGCACTCAGTCGAACATGATTCGGTGGATCTTCCATGAGCCGTCCGCCTGACGCTTCCACACCACCAGGGACTGGCCCGTACCGGTCTCTCCCTGCTCTGTGGTGATGGAGTAGGCCTCGCGGGTAAAGGCAAGATCTCCCGAGACCTCCAACTCGAGGAGTTCGATGTCTGCCTCGCGAAACCGGGGATTGGTCCGCGCCCGCTCCTGAATAGCCGCCCGTCCATGAATGGGTTCTCGACCGGCGGCGATGCGGATGGCGTCCTCGGCGAAGATAGAAGACACAGCCGCAGCGGTTGTACCTTCGACATAGGCGCGGGCCCATAGAGCATTTAGTGCTTCAATATCCGCACGCACGGCGGCTACATCGGCTTCCGCGGTAGCCTGCAGGGTGTTTGGGGATGTACCTGCGCAGCCTACTAGAGCGAGAACTAGAACAGTAAGAGAAAAACGCATGAGGATCTCCCGAAGAAAAAGGTGATAAGGGCGAGCCCCCTAACGGCCTGCCGATCCGCTTCGGATCGCCATAGCGGGCCATCAGGTGGTGGCGTGTTATACCGCGCTCCTACACCCACTCCTCTGCACGGTACACAACCTCTCCGCTCTGCTTGACCTTCCATGCCGTGATCGGATTGAGATGGTAGGAAGAACCAGCCCCACGAGCGGCGATCAGCGCTGCCCGCGTCGGCTGCACGTAGCCCGTCTCATCGACGGCACGGCTCATGATCTCTGTTTCTTTGCCGTTCCATTTCCAGAGGTGGCGGAATCGGACGTGGGCCTGCTTGAGGACGGGTTCCTGCAGCCTCGCTGGCTCCCACGTCTTGCCCCCGTCCGTGCTGATATCTACCCGGCTGATCCTACCTCTTCCGCTCCAGGCGATGCCACGGATCTCGACCCATCCCCGCTCGATGGTGTTCGGATAGGCTGGGAAGGTGATGATCGAGCGCGCATCCATCACGAAACTGAACTGCCGCGCCTTACCGCCTTTGAGCGGATCTGTATACTTCGACGTCTCCTCCCTCGTCATGAACGGCTGGTCCGAGAGTTCGATACGGCGCAGCCACTTGATAGACGTGTTGCCTTCCCATCCTGGGACGAGCAGGCGAGCCGGGTAGCCGTTAGCGGGGCGGATGGCCTCGCCGTTCTGGGCGTACGCGATCATAACGTCCTGCCATCCCTTCTCGACAGGGATGCTGCGCGTCATTACCGCTGCGTCGGAGCCCTCAGCCAGGAACCACGTCGCCTTCGGCTTGACGCCGACCTCACGGAAGAGCGTCGAGAGCATAACGCCGGTCCATTCACTCTGGCTCGTCAGCCCGCAGATGTCCTGCGGCTTTGCCTCCTCCGTAGCCCGTGCCCACAGGTTACCGGAGCACTCCAGAAAGCAGATGCGGCTGACCGCAGGAAAGCGCTTGAGGTCATCAAGGGCGAAGACCATAGGGTGCTCGACCATACCATGGATGAGCAACTCGTACCGTTCCGGGTCGATAGCTGGGACGCCACCGTGGTGCCGCTCGTAGTGAAGATCGGCAGGGGTGATCGTACCGTGAAGGTCCTGATGCGGGGTCTCAGAAGATATGCTCCAGGTTTGTCGCCTGGGCTGCTCGAAGGGGGAACGCTCCCCCAACTCACTCGGCCCAGGACCCAGCACCTTGGTCGGGTCCTCCGGTACCTGAGGACGAGTTTGGGGTGCTGTCTGCACCACGCGCCCCGTCGCCGTCTGGATGAAAGCGACGCCTGCAGCACCGGCAATACCTGTGAGTGCAGCCCTGCGGCTGATCTTTCGGGTGTGTCTGGATTGCCCCACGGTCTCGTTGTGGTGGGATGTGGGGGACTTCTCTGGAAAGGCCATTAGCGTACCTCCTGGTAGCGTAACCGGTCGTCTACGATAAAGCGTTCGCGTGCGGGCATCTCGATGCGGGGCAACGTCTCGGCGTTCATAACGGCGTCTTCCGGGATGATCTCGTTGCGGTGCAGCAGGAACGCCGTCAGGGCGTAGACTTCATCCGCCGTGAGTGAGCCCGGTGCGTTCTGAGGCATGGAGCGATTGATATAGTCCCAGAGCGTGGTGGCATAGGGCCAGTAACTGCCGATGGTTTTGTTCTCCCACGTCTCCCAGTTCTCCCAAAAAGGGAATCCATCGTTCGGCACGCGCCCTACGAGGCGGTCGTTGGGCCCTTCCGTACCCGTTGTTCCGTGGCATGCTGCGCATTTCTGGGTATAGATGACCTGGCCCTCAGCCACCGACCCGCTACCTTGGGGCAGCCCCTCTCCATCGGGGCGCACGTCGATGTCCCAAGCGGCGATGCGCTCGGGGTTTGCAGGACGACCCAAACCGAAGGAGGGTGGCCAGCCGGTTGTATCTGCTCGGGTGTCTACGTCCCCCCGCACAGCCGCCCGGGCTACCGGCTCATGAGCGGAGCCGCCGCAGCCTGAGCATACAAAGCAAACCACCAGAGAGATAAGCAACCCAGGTGTTGCGGAATGAAGTGGCTTTCTGAGCATGGCGCTATTGTCTCTAGGTGTAAATCATTTCCAAACCGTTTAGGCGCTCACGCTGCACAACATATCTTATGCAGCAGGCGATCAGACAATTCTCATGGCTTACTCGCCCGGTGTGCGATCCGTCGTCCAGATGTCGCGGTGGAGCTTTCAACCCTCCGGGGTACGCTACCAGATCACGACATACTTCCAACCAAGGTAGGTTGCGTGCCGCAAGTCCGGTATCACGCATTTGCGGGATATTACACCTTCGTCTCCGGCTCGAGCGGGCCTGAGCGGTCTCTACCAGATGAGCGCAAGCCTTTGGGACTGGGTGAACACACCCGCCTCCAATCGGTGACAGATACACCTCGCTTGGCAGCGTCCCCGCATCGAGGACCACCTCGTGACGACTCGGCGGCACGGGGGATGGGTGCAGCGCTTTGTGGCAGCACCTGTGCTTGTGGATCGTCGAAGGGCGGGAAGGCGCTATCGGT
>DATGCC010000586.1:0-2542 GCA_035312345.1 Rhodothermales bacterium | reverse complement strand
AGAATGGCGATGGACCATCGAAGCGCATGAAATTCTGGTGAGAGGGCACAACGGGGCGGGTCTATCCTGATCTTTTTAAAAACGGCTGCGTTTTAGATGATCACATGCGTCCCGATAGCGCGGCCCTGAAGGTTTCTGGGTCGCTTTTTGCTTTAAAAACACGCTGTACATCCCATCCTTCCGAACGACTTTTCGCCCATCATGCAGACAACGATCAAGCAGGTCAGCCCGGTCGAATACGAATTAGAAATCACCGCGACCGCCGACGACCTCGCCCCCGAGTTGAACAAGGCGCTCAAGGCCCAGCAGAAGCAGACCCAGATGAAAGGTTTTCGCATGGGCAAGGTGCCGCTTACTATCGTCAAGAAACGCTTTGGGGAAGCGCTCGCCTACGGCATCGCCGACCGCTCCATCCAGGAGACGTTCAACGACGAGGTGTTGCAGAATGAGGACTACGAAGTGCTTGGTCAGCCCGTCATCACGAAGCTCGATTATGAGATGGACAGCGATCTGCATGCCGTCGTGCAATTCGGCGTCCGGCCCGATGTGGAGTTGCAAGACCTTTCGGAAGCAGAGGTGACGAAGATCGTCCATGACGTGACCGACGAAGAGGTGGACGAGGAAATCGACCGCCTCCTCCGCGATAATGCCGACCTGATGCCCGTAGAAGATGAGGCGGTAGGTGACGAAGACCTCATCGTGTTCGATCTCCAGGAACTCGACGCTGAAACCCGCACGCCCATCATCGGCAAGCGCGACGAGGACAACGAGATGTTTCTGGACGACCCGCGCGTAGAGGACAACCTGATGTTGAGCGCGCTGGCTGATGCCGTAAAAGGCAAAAACTTGGGCGACACTGTCCGCTTCAGCTTCGAGCACGACAAAGCCCATGACGACCACGACGAAGGCCACAGCCACGCCCACCATTTCGAGGCCACCATCAAGGAAATCAAACGCCGCGACCTGCCTGAACTCGACGATGAATTCGTGGAAGACCTGACCAACGGGCAGATCGAAGACGTAGAGACCTTTCGCGCGGAGGTGCGGAAGCAGATCGAGAACGCCTGGGCACAGCGCTCGCGGGAAGTGCTCGAAGGCACCATCATGGAGCGTGTGATGGACCTGCATCCGGTAGACGTGCCCAACTCCGTCATCGAAATCTACCTCGACTCATTCGTCGAAGATGTGAAGCGGCGCAACGACGGCGACCTGCCGGAAAACTTTCCCGTCGAAGCATTCCGCAACGCCAACCGCGACGAAGCCGAGAAGCAGGCCCGCTGGATGCTCATCCGCGACAAGGTGGTTGAGGACGCCGAATTAGAAGTGACCGACGAAGACCGTACCGCCTTCTTCCAGAAAGAAGCCGACAAAGACGGTCGCATTTCTGCCGATCAGATGCAACAGTTCTACCAGGCTATGCCGCAGTTGCAAGAGCAGCTCGAACAACGTCTGCTCAGCCAGCGGGTCTTCGACCACCTCTCCGGCCAGATGAACGTCGTCGAGAAAGACCGCGAAACCTTCGAGCGCGAGTTGGAAGAACGCGAAGCTGCCGCACAGGCCGAATAGGGTTTCTGGTTTAAGGTTTTCAGACAGAAACCAGCAACCAATAACCGTAAACCAGAAACGGGTGACTAGGAACCGTAAACCAAAGCCTGCTGTTGCAGAAGCAGCCCATCCAACCGTGCAATAACGTCGAGCTTGATATACCCATGGTCGAAGACTTTCTGAAGTTTAGCAAGAGCCTGCAAGTGCCCAGTAGCATCTACAGCGGCTCCTTCCGCGAGCAGCCTATCGCCGGGCTCGTGCCGATGGTGGTAGAACAGACCACCCGTGGCGAACGCGCTTACGACATCTTCAGCCGCCTGCTGAAGGATCGCATCGTCATCATTGGCACGCCGATCAATGATCAGGTCTCCAACCTGGCCGTAGCGCAGTTGCTCTACCTCGCCAGCGAAGACCCGGATCGTGACATCAACATGTACATCAACTCGCCCGGCGGACAGGTGTACAGCGGCCTCGGCGTCTACGACACCATGCAGTGGGTGCCGTGCCCTGTTGCTACCATCTGCGTTGGCCTGGCCGCGTCGATGGGATCGGTGCTGCTGGCGGCAGGCGCAGCAGGACGGCGGGCGGCGCTGCCGAACTCGCGCATCATGCTGCACCAGCCTTCCGGCGGGTCGCAGGGCATGGCATCCGACATTGAGATTCAGGCCCGCGAGATCCTATGGATCAAGCAGCGGCTCTACGAGATCCTGGCGCACCACACCAACAAGTCGGTCGAAGAGATCGAACGCGACGCTGACCGCGACTACTGGCTCAGCGCCAACGACGCCAAAGAGTACGGCCTCGTCGATAATGTGCTGACGCATCAGGCCAACCTTTCCAGCAACGGGCAGGCCAAGACGGACAGCAAGAGCGACGACACCGAGTAGACTGACAGACTTGCTACTAAACGCAGGCGATCTTTCGCAGGAGAGATCGCCTGTTTGTTTAGACAGCGCCGCCCACAAAAAAGGGTCCCGGAGTGGAGGCTCCAGAACCC
>DATGCC010000585.1:0-9698 GCA_035312345.1 Rhodothermales bacterium | reverse complement strand
ACTGGCAGCGATGCTGTGCTGCCGCGCCCCCGGAGTGCCTGCACGGGTCGGAAGCCGGAGAGGACCAGCGCAGGGTAGATGCCCGACACCAGCCCTGTGAACAAGGCAATAGCTCCGAGGCCCAGCAACCAGACAGGCTGTTGCAGATCGGCAAGCGACAAGGCTTTACCAGTGAGGTTGTTGAACATCGGCAGTGCCAGCAAAACCAGGCCACCCGCCAACACCACGGCAAGCAGTGTCATCAGCACCGACTCACCGAGAAACTGGCGAGCCAACCGCGAACGCCACGCGCCGAGCGCTTTCCGAACGCCCACCTCGCGCATCCGCGTCGTAGCCCGCGCCGTCGCCAGGTTGACGAAGTTGATGCAGGCAATCAGCAGCACGAACACCGCGATGATGCCAAAAAGATAGACGTACGTGATGTCGCTGTTAGCCCGGTATTCTTTTTCGAGTTGCGAATGCAGATGAATATCGCGGGTGGGTTGGAGGATCAGATCCATCTGCTCTGCCGGGACGCCTTCGTCGAATGCCTCTGCGTAGAAGTCATTGATGAACGTCGGCAGTTTGGTTTGCACTGCAGCGACAGATTCCGGTGAGCGTAGCATCACGTAGGTGTAGAACCCGGCCCAGGTACGTGCCCCATTCACCCAGTCACCTGCATTATCGTAGAAGGTCTGCATCGACAGCATATAGTCGAACGGCAGGTGCGTGGTCGGCGGCATGTCTTGCATGACGCCTGTAATCTCGAAATCCCAACCGCCCGATGTGCTCAAAACCTGTCCTATGGGATCTGCTGTGCCGAAATAGCGGCGGGCCATCTGCTGGGAGATCACAATGGTAAATGGCCGGGTGAGCGCCGTTTCAGGCTGACCGCGCAGCAGTGGAATGGTGAAAACCTCGAAGACCGTCGAGTCGGCGTAGACACCATTCTTTTCCTCGAACTGTCGATCCTCGTGGTGCAGCACGCTGTTGCCAAAAGGAAAGATGCGGACCACCTCTTCGACTTCAGGGAGCGAAGCTTTGAATGCCACACCAACGGGCGGCCCGATCGGTGCCCAGTGTTGCCCCGATTCATCAAAGGTCGCGGTCAGCCGGAAGAGGCGATCGGATTGCAGATGATGCCGGTCGTAGCTCAGTTCGTCCTGGATGTAGAGCAGGATCAGCAGGCAACATGCCATGCCCACGGCCAGGCCAAACATGTTGATGAAGGCATAGCCTTTCTGGCGTTGCAGCGTACGTACAGCGACCTTGAGATAATTCTTCAGCATGATCGGGCCTCGGGCCTGTTGGTAAGCGGGTTGCTTTCGTGGTAGGACGTAAGGACGGAAAAAGCGAATGACATCGACCCAGTAGTGCAGACGAGCCCTGCGTGCGCTGTGGCGTTCCACACGAAGGCGGAAAAGCTCGTGCAGATCGCCTTGGATAGCTTCGAGCAGGTGCGGCGCACAAAACCACGCCAGCAGTCGGTCGGCGTGTTTCGGCGGTATGGGCGGGTGCGGCTCATTCATACCGCAGGCTTTTGATTGGATCCGACAGCGCCGCACGAATCGACTGGTAGCTCACCGTCAGCAAAGCAATGACGAGGGCTGCCAATCCCGCGATGGCAAACAGCGACCACGAAAGCTCAATGCGGTACGCAAACCCTTCGAGCCAGCGGCTCATGGCGACGTAACTGATAGGCACAGCTATCACGAACGCCACGCCGACGAGCAGCAAGATGTGGCGCGTCAGCAGCAATAGCAGGTGTGGCACCGTCGCGCCGAGGACTTTGCGGATCCCAATTTCTTTGGTGCGTTGCTCGGCCGTAAACGCAGCAAGGCCAAACAGCCCCAGGCATGCGATCAGGATGGCAAGCAGGCTGGCGTAGCGAACGATCTGTCCCCACTGCGCGTCGGCGCGGTAGAGTGCATCGAACTGGTCATCGAGAAAGGTATAACTGAAGGGTTGCTCGGAGAACGTTTTCCAGGTCGCCTCCAGCCCGGCCAGCGTCTGTGGCAGATCGTCTATTTGCACCTGCACAAGCAGGTTGGTGACGCTGCCACCCGCAGGCGTGAGCACCAGCGGCTCCACGCGGTGATGCAGCGAGTTAAAGTGGAAATCGGGCGTGACACCGACGACATGGAACGGCTCGTCATTCAGCGTGAGTGGCTGGTCCAGTGCTTCCTCTAGCGTGGTCCACCCCAGCGCCCGGACGGCCGCTTCGTTCAGTACAATTTCATCGCGCGCTCCTGCCTCATCCGGCGAGAAACCCGCGCCTACGAGCAAGTCAATGCCGAGGGTTCCGAGATAGGTGGCATCGACCCAGTTGCGCAGCACATCCAGACCTTCCTCGTCAGAGAATCCATCGCGGCGCAATGTGTGTCCGTCGGAATGGCTCTTGCCTGGATAGGCCGAACTCGTCGCGCCGACGGACAGCACCGACGCCTCGCGCAGCCAGCTATCGCGGAGCGCCATGTAGCGCTGACGCAACGCAGGATCTTGCACGGCCACGGCCACGACTTGCTCTTCCTCGAACCCCAACTCGGCGTCGCGCACAAACTGAAGCTGCTGCGAGATGACGAGCGTGCTGGTGATGAGCACCACCGACGCGGCAAACTGTACCACCACGAGGCTTGTCCGCAACCCATGCCCCTCGCTCCGCGATTTGAAGGGGCCTTTTAGCACCTCTACCGGCTTGAACCGCGAGAGGAAAATCGCCGGATAACTGCCCGCCAGCAATGCCACGACGAGCGTCACCGCGATGCTGCCCGGCAAAAGGGTGCCATAGATACTAGAAAGACTGAGTGCCTTGCCGGAAAGCTGGTTGAATGCCGGTAGTAGTAGCGTCACCAGCGTCAACGCCAGCGCCAGTGCCAGAAACGCCAGCAAAAACGACTCGCCAAAAAACTGCCGGACGATCTGCCCGCGCTGCGCTCCTGCCGCTTTGCGGATGCCGACCTCGCGGGCACGACGCATGGAACGGGCCGTAGCGAGGTTCATGTAGTTGATGCACGCAATCAGGAGCAGCAGCAGGCCAATGCTTGAGAGCAGATAGACATAGCGGATGTCGCCGTTGGCCTCCAACTCTTTGCTGAGATGCGACTGGAGATGAATACTCGTCAACGGCTGCGAGTGCAGCTTCTGCGTTACTCCGTCTCCGGCGCGGCGGGTCAGCAGATCCTGTCCTTTGCGCATCAGCATCGTGGGCGACGCACCGGGTTCGAGCACGATGTAGTGGTAGAAAACGCCCCACTGCTCCATAATGTGTTCATAACTCACCTGCGGCAACGTCGGCATCGAGGCAACGAAATCCGGCTGGAGATGCGAGTTGTGCGGCACATCGGCCATCACACCTGTCACCGTCAGGTCGTGGTCCGAGTTGTAACGGAGCGTCTGCCTAAGCGGATTGGCACTGCCAAAGTATTTGCGCGCCATCGCTTCGGTGAGCACCACTGAAAAGGGAACCGCCAATGCCGTTGCTGTATCACCCTGACGCAAAGGAAACGAGAACACACCGAAGAAACTGCTGTCGGCGAAATAGAACGCCTCTTCGATGAAGCCGTCGTCGGCACGAGCGATGAGTGGCGCTTCCCAGTGCTTGAAGAGGCGGACGGTGGTCTGAACCTCGGCGTTTTCCTGCGCAAGCGCCGGGCCAAGTGAGGCCGACATGGTACCCGAGCGCTCGCCCTCTGACGACTCCAGCACCAGCCGGTACGTATCGGCAGCGAGCGCATGGAAACGGTCGTAGCTCAACTCGTCTTGCACATAGAGCAGAATCAGCAGGCACACTGCCATGCCGATGGCCAGCCCGGAGATGTTGAGGAACGCATAGCCTTTCTGCCTGCGCACATTGCGCATCGCGACGGTGAAGTAGCTTCTCAGCATAATCGGGCCTCGGGCCTGTTGGTAAGCGGTTGGCTGGCGGCGCAGCACGTAGGGACGGAAAGAACGGATGACATCGATCCAGTAGCACAATTGGGCAACACGTGCGCCGTGGCGTTCCACGCGAAGGCGAAAAAGCTCATGCAAATCGCCCTGGAGGTCTTCGAGCAGGTGCAGCGCACAAAACCACGCCAGCAACCGATCTGCCAGCCGGGGTGGACGGTGCTTCATAACCCGCCCTCCGGCAGCAGCGAATCTGGGATCAGCCGCCACAGTTGCTCGCGTACATGCCGCGCCTCAATCAGCGCCTCCTTGCCATCGCTGGTGATGGTAAACAGTCGCTTGCGCCGCCCGCCGCGTTCGCTTGTTGCACCGCCCATCCGCGAATCCAGAAAGCCTTTCTTTTCGAGCCGATGCAGCGCCGAGTGAACCGCGCTGATCGACACCGACCGGTCCGCCTTGGCCTCAATAGATTCCATGACAGCTACGCCGTACGCCTCATCATAGAGCACGCAGACGGTAAGGAGCACCAACTCCTCAAATTCGCCCAGATGGGTTCCTTTCATGATGATGTTCTGATTGTCGTGCTGTGCTCGTTGTATGCGGGCTTGTCTTGGTGTAGATGACCGACTGCGCGGTATGTATGTGCTATTCAAACAACTGCCACACCAAGTCCTTGAAGGCGCTAAAACCATCGGTCTCGGCGTTGTAGTCATCGTCTCCGCGAACCTGTCGCACCGCTACGATCTGGTGTTCAGGAATGACCATAATGGTTTGCCCGAGATATCCATCCCCGTAATAGGCGACGATGGGGCCGTCCTCGCGCTCAAACAAGGATGCCATATTCACATCCGGGAATCGCTCTGCCCAAGACGCTCGCCAGTCCGGTCCAAAGCGTTCTGCGAGGGCAGCGTCGCGCTCCGCACGCGAGCCAAACGTGTGCCCGGCGAGCGTCTTAAAGGCGGCGAAGTCTTCGGGGGCAATCGCTGTCGCACCAAGTGCCTCTACACGCGTTTCATTAAGCGTGTATTTCGTCTCCTTGGGGAAACGCCACCAGAGCAAACCGCAGCGTGGATAATCTGACTGGCCCGGAGCCAACATTTCCGCGATGTAATCTTCGCTCACCAGACGCTCTCCCTGCCAGACTCCCTCGTCAAGCACGAGTTGGCCGAATTTGGCAAGGTCGCGTGCATAAAGCTCCAGACCCGCCATCGCGTGAGGATTGCCCATCTGGTCGTAGTACCATTTGTACATCTCAATGCCCATCGGGCCAAATAGCTCTTTCACCATGAACTGGTCCATCCGCTGCCCATAGACTTTCTCGATGATGCCCGCAAGCAGGTTTGTGGCTTTGTTGTTGTAGCGGAAGGTGGTGCCCGGCTCTTCAGTGAGCTCTGCGGCCAGCGCGAGGCGAATGGCATCCGGACTGGGATAGATCTCCGCGCCTGCATTCGGGACGTTCTGGAGACCTGAAGTGTGGTTGAGTAAATGCCGGATGGTAATGTCTTTCTTCTGACCCTGATTCCACGCTGGATAGAACGTGTAAACTGGTTGATCCAGAGAGTCAACTTGACCCAAGAAAAGCAGCCGCCCGATGCCCAGGCTCACGATGGATTTCAAGACCGACATCAGTTCGATGGGCCGCTGTTCTTCTCCGAAATACCATTCTGCAATCGGTTCGTTATCCTGAAGAACCAAAACAGCATCGCTATGCGCACGCTCGGCAGCAACCCGCAGCTCTTCGAGCGCCCGCTCGTTGATGTTTGCAAGTTGCGCATGAGCAAGATGGGGAAAGACAAGGGCTACTACTAGGGTGAGGATGATTCGCATTGCGGGGTGTTTCTCGTTACATGAGCACGTGTCTACATAACATTCGTATATGTAGAACTAATAATGACGAAGACGAGAGCGCCACCGGAAAGGTTACAGGAAAAGCTATCAGCTTTTAGCCGTCAGCTATCAGCTTCTATTTGCTGAGAGCCAATAGCTGACAGCTTAGAGCTATTCATACCGCAATGCCTCCACCGGATTTGCCCGTGCCGCTGCGATGGTACGGTAGCTGACGGTCAGAAGCGCAATCGCCAAAGCCATCAGACCCGCCAGCAGGAAGGTCCAGACAGAGGGATTGATGTGGTAGGCGAAATTCTCCAGCCAGCGCTGCATCAGAAGGTAGGCAACCGGAGCCGCTATCAGGAAGGCCAGCCCGACGAGTAGCGCGAAGTGGCGCGAGAGCAGCAAGGCCAGTTGCGGCACCGAAGCCCCCACGGCTTTCCGAATGCCAATTTCCTTGACGCGCTGCTCCGTGCTGATGGACGCCAGGCCGAACAGGCCAAGGCACGCGATGAACACAACGAGCAGCCCGATGACTCCGACGACCCGGCTCATCTGTTGCTCGGAGGCATACAGCTGAGCAAAGTGCTCATCGAGAAACGTGTAGGTGAATGGGCGGTCCGGCACGAGGCTACTCCACACCGATTCGATGTGGGCCAGGGCCTGCTGCGCGTTGACCCCGTCAATGCGGACGGACAACTCGCTCATGGACCACGCCTGTGCGCTGATGATGAGCGGCGCGATTTTGTTATGCAGGGAGTTAAAGTTGAAATCCTTGACCACGCCGATGACTTCGCCTTCTTCACCGGAGAACGTCACCCGCTTGCCAAGCGCTTCGTCCCAGCCCATCTCTTCAACGAACTGCTCGTTGACAACGAAGGCATAGCCCAGATCCGTCGCGATCTCTTCCGAAAAACCACGCCCTTCAACGACCTCCATGTTGTAGAAATCGAGATAATTGGCTTTAACGGTCAGGTGTGAGGGTGAGAGTTCTTGGTTTTCCCCGGCTGCATCTTCCACTAGCATGCCCCGCTGATGGAGGTTGTTGCCCAGCCGCTGCCCCGACGCGGTCGTCGCCAGGACGTACGGGCTGTTGGTGAGTTCGCTACGGATGGCGTCGTAGGCTCCGTTGACCGTTTCATTCATCGGCAGCGTCACCACCTGATCTTTGTCGAAGCCCACGTTGCGGTCTTGCAGAAAGCGCAGTTGTTGAAGTGTCAGCACCGTGCCCGTAATCATGGCAATGGCGATGGCAAATTGCAGCACCACCAGTCCATTACGCAACAGGCTCCGCCCGCCTTTGTCCAGAAAGGCAGCTTTGCCCTTGAGCACCTTGACCGGCTCGAAGGAAGAAAGCACGAACGCCGGATACAATCCCGCCAGAATGCCGACGAGCAACGCGGTGCCCAGGATGCCGAGCAGCAGTTCGGGTGCTACCAGTATGTCGAAGTTCAGCGAACGGTTGGCAAGTTGGTTCAGCGGTTTCAATGCCAGCACCGACAACCCTATCGCCAGCACCAGCGCCAGTACGCTCTGCAAGATGGACTCGCCCACAAACTGCCATGCCAACTGGCTCCGCCGGGCACCCACCGATTTGCGCACGCCCACCTCCCGCGCCCGCTTCGTCGAACGCGCCGTCGAGAGGTTCATGAAGTTGATGGCTGCCACGCCGAGCACGAAGAGTGCCAGCACGCCGAAAATGGTGATGTACGTGCGGTCGAACTTCTTATAGTTCCGGTAGTCGTGCGTGATATGCGTCGAGCCGAGATGTACGTCGCGGAGGGGCTGGAGGTAGATATCGTAGTTTTCCGACAGGTTTTCGCGTTTGCTATCCAGGAATGCCTCGAAGCGCGGCTCCATCGTGGCGGGGCTGGCTCCATCCTTGAGCAGCAGGTATGTCACCAGCCAGTTGCTGCTCCACCGCATCATCCATTCTTCTTCCTGCAACGTGCTGACTGAGTAAAGCGCATCGAATTGCAGATGCGAGGTTTCTGGCACATCGTGCAACACCCCCGTGACGGTGTAACTCTGGTCCTGCGCATCAACGAAAACCCGGCCCATCGGGTGGGCATCGCCGAAGAGCTTGTGGGCCGTCTCCTCCGTGAGCACGGCGCTACCGGGTTCATTGAGCGCCGTCGCCGGATCGCCCTGCTGAAGCGAGAAGTCGAACATCTCGAAGATGGTCGGATCCGTCATGAAGGCGCGGTCGAGGAGAAATTGCTCATCCTCGTAAATCAACAGGGTACTGCCACCAATGAAGCGGGTGAACGCTTCGACTTCGGAAAAATCCTGCTGGATGGCAGGCCCCATCGTGTACATCGAGAGCGCGACGTGCTGCGGAATCATGCCACCGAAGTCCTGCACCTCGTTGAGCCGGTAGATGCGGTCGGCCTTTGCGTGAAAGGCGTCGAAGCGCGTCTCATGCAGCAGGAAAACCAGGATCAGCAGGCACGCTGCCATGCCCACCGCTAGCCCGGCGATGTTAATAAACGTGTAGACCTTGTGCCGGGCCAGGTGTCGCCAGGCCACTTTCAGATAGTTCTTGAGCATGATGCCGCCAGCAGGGTGAGATCAAGAGCGATGACGGTTAGACGTAGGCCTCCCCGCAAAAGGTTACAGATAAGCGGTCAGCTTTTAGCCATCAGCTTCTGATCTTTTCGCTGAAAGCCAATAGCTGATAGCTAACAGCTATTCATACCGCAAACTGTTCACCGGATCAGTCAGCGCCGCCTTGATAGCCTGATAGCTCACCGTCAGCCACGCAATCAGCAGTGCCGCCAACCCTCCTCCTACAAACACCCAGATCGAGATGGGCACGCGGTACGGAAACGCCTCCAGCCACTGGTCCATCGCGAAATAGGCCACCGGTGCTGCCAACACCACCGACGTCAGCACCAGATAGGTGAACTCCTTCGAGAGCAGCAGCACGATACTGGGCACACTCGCGCCGAGCACCTTGCGCACACCAATCTCCTTGGTCCGTTGCTGCGCCGTGAAAGCGGCCAGACCAAACAACCCCAGGCACGCGATCAGTACAGCAAGAAAGGCGAACGTGCCAAAAACCTTGGTGAGTTGCTGCTCGGTGCGATACTGGTTGTCGAAATCCTCGTCAAGGAAAAAGGACTCAAACGTGTAAGCCGGGAAGAGGGTGTTCCAGGTTTCTTCCAGCGAAGCCATCGTGGCGGGCAGGTCATCGCTGGAAAGACGGATGGAGAAGTAGCGAAAGAACTGCGGCAACTCGACAAAAAGCATCGGCTCCAGCGTCTGCTTCAGCGAAGCATGGTGATAATCCTTTACGACGCCGATGACCGTGCGCGTAGTGTCGAGGTCGATGGTTTTGCCGAGGGCGTATTCGGGCGATGCCCAGCCGATGTTTTCGACGGCCGTCTCATTGAGCAGGATGCCCGTCTGCTGATCGGACTCAAACTCCTCCGAGAAACCACGCCCGGCCACCATCTCGATCTGGTAGGTGTCCAGATAGTCGTCGTCGATAACGATGATTTGCGCCCGGCGGCTGTCGTTCTCGGCCAACCCTTCGGCGGTGTAAATCTGGAGCCAGTTGCCGCGTCCGGGCACGACGGTAGAGGTCGCCACCTGCTGGACGCCGGGTAACCACTCGAACTCTTCTTTGGCCGTCTCAAACTGTTGTGCGACGACACTGCCAGGCAGCCCTTGCCCGTCGATCACCACCACCTGCTCTTTGTCGAAGCCGAGGTCCTGGTTGCGCATGTAGGCCAGTTGATCGAACACGATGGCCGTAGCCGCGATCATAGCGACGGAGATGGCAAACTGAAACACAACCAGTCCTTTCCGCAACACCACGCCGCGCGAGGTAGATTTGAACGTGCCTTTCAGCACATCAATGCTCGGAAAGCTCGACAGCAGAAACGCCGGATAGCTCCCCGCCAGCAAACCCACCACCAGCGCGATACCAATCAACCCGAAAATGTAGCCCGGCGACAGCAGCGTCGAAAAGGCGATGTCTTTCGCCGCGAGGTCGTTGAAAA
>DATGCC010000584.1:0-7106 GCA_035312345.1 Rhodothermales bacterium | reverse complement strand
GGGTCCCCTTCATCTATACTATGGCGGAAACACCGTCGAACGGGATCATGACCTTTACTGCGTTATGCCGCCGCCACCAGAAACCGTCACTGCACTGCTGCACGCCGCTCATCAGGGGGACGAGTGTGCCTTCGACGATCTGGTCGTGCTGGTCTATGATGAACTGTACCGGCTGGCCCATGTCGTGCGCGGTCCTCAGGTCGGCATAACGCTCAACACAACAGCGCTCGTCCACGAGGCGTATCTGCACCTGCTGCCTTCCAAAGACCTCGCCTGGAACGATAGGACCCATTTCTTCCGGGTGGCGGCCCGTGCTATGCGGCAAGTGATCGTTCGCGCTGCCGAGCAGCGGCTGGCTCAGAAGCGGGGTGGCGGCGACATCCAGGTGACCTTTGAGGAAGCTGTACATGGGGCTACCCTACAGGCCGAAGAGGTGGTGGCTCTGGATGAAGCCATCGAGCAACTGGCGGCCTTCGCGCCGCGACAAGCTCAGATTGTGGAGTGCCGGTTTTTTGCCGGGCTGACCGTAGAGGAAACCGCTGAAGCACTGGGTATTGGCTCGGCTACCGTCAAGCGGGACTGGCGCACGGCGCGGGCCTGGCTGACCCGTTGCCTCAAGCCCTGACGCCCGGCGCTCGCCGAAAGGCATTATCAGGCCATTTGACACCCGACCTGCCATGACTCCGGAACGCTGGCAACAAATAGATGCCCTTTTCCACGAGGCCCTCTCCCAGCCTCCCGAAGTGCGTTCCGCTTTTCTCGCCGAAGCCTGTGGGAGTGATGCCGACTTGCGTGAAGAGGTCGAAGCGCTGCTGCAATCTGATGACGAATCGCTTTCGGTGTTGCATGCTTCTCGGGAAGACCTTGCGGGCTTGCTTGCAAGCGAGCGTCCTGCGCAAGGCGAACAGGTAGGACCCTATCGGCTCATCGAAGAACGGGGGCGAGGTGGTATGGGGGCCGTCTACCTGGCTGAGCGTGCTGACGGGCAGTTTGAAAAGAAAGTCGCCCTCAAGCTCGTCAAGCGCGGCATGGACACCGACGAGATCCTGCGTCGCTTCCGCCACGAACGCCAGATTCTGGCGACGCTCGAACATCCCCACATCGCCCGGCTCTACGATGGCGGCGTCACTGACAGCGGTCGCCCGTATCTGGTCATGGAGTTTGTAGATGGCCAGTCCATCAATCACTATTGCGACGAAAAACGGCTCTCAGTAGATGCCCGCCTGGGACTGTTTCAGACGGTTTGTGAGGCAGTCCAGTATGCCCACCAGAACCTGATCGTCCATCGGGATCTCAAGCCGTCGAACATTCTTGTCACCAGCAACGGCGAAGTGAAACTGCTCGACTTTGGTATCGCCAAGTTACTGGATGCGGAGGCGCTGGATCTGTCAGTGCCGCTGACCCGCCCGGACATGCGCGTCCTGACGCCGGAATATGCCGCCCCGGAGCAGGTGCGCGGTGAGGCCATCACGACAGCTACCGACGTCTATGCCCTCGGGGTGGTACTCTATGAACTCCTGACGGGCTCCCGTCCCTATCAGTCGACTGGCCGAAGCGCTTCAGAGATAGAGCAGGCCGTGCTAGAAGCCGAGCCGGAGCGGCCTTCGACCGCCGTAACGAAAGAACACGCTCGCGCCGGAACGACAGAGCCCCCGACCGCTCAAACTCTTAGTGCCTTACGAGCTACTAGCGTGGCGCACTTGCAGAAGCGGCTCCGTGGCGACCTGGATACGATCTTGCTCAAGGCATTGCAAAAAGAGCCAGCGCGGCGGTATGCTTCTGCAGAGGCATTTCTGGAAGACATCAAGCGGCACCTGGCGGGGCTTCCTATTCAGGCGCAGCCCGACACGGTGCGGTATCGCGCACAGAAATTTGTGCAACGGCATCGGTTTGGCGTCGCTGCTGCTGCCATATTTCTCTTGCTGCTGACGGGGTTTGCCACGGCGATGGCCTTTCAGCAGGCGGCGACAGCACGCGAGCGCGACCGGGCTGCTCAGGAGCGCGATAAGGCCGAGGAAGTCGCAGCTTTTCTCCAAGACCTGTTTGATGCCTCCGATCCGTTTCTCGCCACCACCGAACGGCTAGATACCTTACGGGTGCGTGATTTTCTGGGGCGTGGGGCGGCAAAGATTCAGCGTGAAATGCAGGGGCAGCCCGCTCTGCAAGCCGAGATGCTGGATGTCATTGGCAATGTATATCTGAATCTCGGCCTCTACGATACCGCGCTGCCGCTCGTGACCCAGGGCTTGGAGCAGCGCCGTACGCTGTATGGCCACTCCCACCCAGACATCGCCGAAAGTCTTAAGAGCCTGGCAAAGACCTTCGAGGCGCAGAGTGATTATGATCTAGCCGAGCAGCACCTCAGGAAAGCGCTCGACATGTATCGGCGCAAAAGCGATGCCCTTCCCCTGGCACTAGCCCAAACGCTGTCGGGCTTGGGTTCCGTCCTGCGCAATAAGAACCATTTTGATGAAGCCGAACGGTTAATCCAGGAGGCGCTTGCCATTCAACGCAGTCATCTGGGCAATGAACACCTCGATGTGGCTACCTCTATGCTCGAATTAGGCCGCATCTATCAGGATCAGGGAAAAATGGTGCCGGCTGAATCTTTATACCGAGATGTTTTAAGTCAGCAACGCACGCTCCTCGGTCCCGATCATCCTGAGGTGGCAAGCACCCTCGAAAGTTTGGCAGTTCTGTTTCGTCAGCAAGCAAACCTGGAGGCTGCCGAACCCCTTCAGCGAGAAACGCTGGCGCTCCGCCAACGCGTGCTGGGAGCCGAGCATCCACACACCGTGACCTCTATGTATGAACTTGCCAGTCTGCTACGCGATAAAGAAGACTTCGACCAAGCCCTTTCCCTCTTCCGGCAAGTCGTGGAATTGGACCGTAAGGCGCTCGGCGAAACCCATCACTATGTAGGGCTAGACCTGCGTGAAGTTGGCCTCACTTTCCTTCGCATGAAAGCCTATGACAATGCCCTGGAAACGTATCGCGCTGCCCTGGACATCTTGCGCGAAGCCTTGCCAGAGAACCATGCAGATATCGCTGTGACGATGAGTGGGATAGGCTATACGTATCTGCAAAAAGGCGAGCCGGACCGTGCTGAACCGATTCTTCGAGACGTACTCCAGATGCGTATCGCGACCCTCGGCGAAGATTCCTGGTGGACGGGCGTCTCCAAGAGCGTGCTGGGCGATTGCCTGATGCAGCAGGGGCGCCATGCTGCTGCCGAACCGCTCCTCCTCGAAGGCTATACGACGTTGCGGGATGGCAAGGGACCCACAGAGGCGGCACTCCAACGCTTGGTGACGTTCTATGAAACCCTGAACCAGGACGAAGAAGCAGCCGACTATCGGGCCTTGTTAGATGCGTCGTCCAGCTAAGACGCGCTTATTTGAGCACTACGAAGGACCGCGTCTGGCTGAAAAGACCTGCCTCCAGGCGGTAGAAATAGGTCCCGCTACTTAGATCTCTGGCTTCGAAACGGAGTTCGTAACGCCCGGCAGGTTGTACGCCCTGCACAAAACGCCGTACCTCACGCCCCTGCACATCGAAGACGGTCAGGGTGACGTCAGCAGATGCGGGCAGGTCGTAGGCGATGGTCGTAGTAGGATTGAACGGGTTCGGGTAGTTGGGCGCAAGGGTGAACTGCGTCGGGAGGTCTGTCTCGTCCTCGACGGCTACGCCACTGTCATTCACCTGCACTTGCGTAGAGATACTGCTGCTGAGGCCACCGCTATCGGTCACAGTCAGCGTGAGGGTAA
Source organism: Rhodothermales bacterium (assembly GCA_035312345.1). Taxonomy (GTDB): domain Bacteria; phylum Bacteroidota; class Rhodothermia; order Rhodothermales; family DATGCC01; genus DATGCC01. The sequence goes on along the minus strand of DATGCC010000584.1, from coordinate 3,339 downwards.
AGGTGCCAGTGGCAGCGTAGGTATGCGCGGTCGTCACGCTGCCGCCCACACTGCCATCGCCGAAGGTCCAGCGGAAAGTCAGACCATCGCCTTCGGGATCGCTGGACGCCGAAGCATCTACGCCCACCAGAAAAGGAGCCGTACCGCTACTACCCGAGATGCTGAACTGTGCGGTAGGAGCTTGGTTTTGCGAACCACCGGAGCCGCCCCGTACGAACCAGCGCGGGTTGTGAATGGGCTCTCCAAAGTCCAGAAAAGAAGGCGCATTGGTGCCATCCGAAAATAGCATGATGCCTAGGTTGGGACTGGTGAAGCTGACGAAGCTGTCGTCCGGCGCGAAAGTGGGCCGCAATCCATCGGTAATAGGGATATTATTGAGCGTGTAGGACGAAAGCTCCAGTGCCGTAAACCCGCCCGTCTCAAAGTTGCCGACGATCACATCCCACGTGCCCTGTGCATCCAGGACGTTGAACGCGATCAGGTCCGGGTTGGTGTTGCTGTAGGTGACGTTGCCCACCGTGATGTTGGTCGGCTGGCCGGGGATGAGGTTGTAGATGCGCTCCGTGGTGAAGTCGATCTCGTACATGCTCCAGTAGCTGATGGTGCCGCCTGCCGTACCAAAGGGCACCTCGTTGAAGGCGTCGAACGCAATACGGGGCACCTGCGGGTTGGGCGACCACGACACCACATCGGGATACTGGATGTTCTCATCTTCGACGCCGTTCTGGGTCGTCTCGGGCAACAACTCGATGGCTCCGATCTCGATGCCGTCGGTGATGTAAAGCGTCGGGTCATCGACGTAGGCCGAGACGAGCGCGACGAAGTTCTCATCGGGGGAGATAGAGGCATTCCACAGGTCGCCCGGCTCTTGCAGAAACAGGTTGTCGAAGACGCTGACCTGTCCAGTCTGGAGTTCCACGAAGGCCAACTGGTTCTGCTGGTTGATGAACCAGATCCGCTCGCCATCTTTCGAAGTGGTCAGCTGGGCGCGGTCCGCCGAGGCCACATCGATACGCACTTTCGCCCCAGGATCGTTGAAAAAGCCGGTTTGCACATTGTTGAAGTCGGTCACATCCAGGACGCCGATGGAGCCATCTTCGGTCATGAATGTGATCAGCGATGCCCCGCCGTTCTGCGGAGGCACATCGTTGCCTTCATCGCCGCCGCTTCCAGATGTGTCGAAAATGCCGACGCCATCGAAGGCCTGCTCGACGGTGGCAACCTCGTTGCTGCCCGCGCCGAAGAGGTCGGTTGCCGAACGTACGAGCGCGTTGCGGGCATCACCGAACTGGCTGTTGCGCGTCAGGTAGTTCGAGAGCGCTCGGTAGTAGATCTGCTCGGTGGTGCCGGTGCCGAGGTTCTGCAGGATGATGGCGGCGGCGCGGTTCGGGATGCCGCTGTTGATATGCACGCCGCCATTGTCCTGATTGGCATCCAGGTTCTGGAACTGGCTCATGTGGGCGGGTTGCCTCGATAGCACCTGCGGGTTGTCCGGGTTGAGCAGATCCCGCAACGCCGTGCCCTGGCCGGGCTGCATGATGTCTTCGCCCAGCAGAAAATCGTTCGGCTCGATCAGCACACCAAAGACATCGGCAAATGACTCGTTGAGGGCACCAGACTGAAACTGGTAGATCAGGTCGGCGGTGTGCTGAATGACGCCGTGGGTCATCTCGTGCCCGGCCACGTCGAGGCTGCCCGCCAGCGGTTTGAAAACCTGACCGCCATCGCCGTAGGCCATTACGCGCCCGTTCCAGAACGCATTCTCCATCGGCTGACCGCCATCGGTGACGTGAATCACGGAGATGATTGACTGATCCAGCCCATCGATAGCATTGCGCTGGTGGGTGGTGTTGTAATACAGATAGGCGATGTTCATGTTGACATGCGCCGACACGCCCACCGCATCAGTCCACGTGTTATTCGTTGATGTGACGTGCGTGAGGTTGACGTTCTCGTTGAAGTCGGTGCTGTTGGCCGAGATCGTCAGCGCACCGCCTGCCGGTTCACTCGGCAGCGTCGATTGGCCGAGGTTCAGGTTGGGCAGGTCCCATAGTTTGTAAAAGAAGTTGTCGTCGTGCTGGTAGACACGGATGTTCTGGTTCTGTCCGTTGAGATCTGGCACGGTCGCGTCGAAGAAGGTGCCCACGCTGCTGCCCTTGCTGGCCGCAGCCGGTTGCGGCCAGCCGGTAACGACGGGGACTTCGTGGAGCGGAGCCTCGGGCCACACCGCACAGTGCCGGGCGATGCGGTTGAGGATCTGGCCGTCGCGGGCATCCACGAGGTAGGCATACCATTCCAGCAGGTTGGGATGCAGCGTGACTTCATAGGCCAGCCGGATCTGGTCGTTCCTGTCTGGATCTGGGTAGAGCACCAGTTGCGTCGCCGGTTCCTCCATGCCGAGCCAGCGCGCCACCTCTTCGGGGAGCGGAGCCCAGCGGTCCTGTGCCCGCAGGTCCGCTTCGACGGTGCGTAGCACCTGGTCGCTTGTCAGCGAAGGCGTTGTGACGATAGTAGCAGACGGCGTCGGCTCGTACGTCCCGTTGATGGCATAGACCAGGCCCGTCGGATCGAAATGGATGTACAGGTCGCGGCCCCAGACAGGCAGCCCGGCGTAGGTCTGTTGAAAGCGGGCGTGGGTATAGCCCAGGTCATCGGAGGCGACCTCCATCGGCTGTAGTTCGGAGGCCGGATCATCCAGCCGTAGCACCTCGGCGTAGGCACTGGCCGAGGCGAGAGCCGCGTCCGCCACTTGCCCAGGAGCCGCCTTGCCCGCCGAGCGGATATCGGTCTGGCCCAGATGGCCTTCCATCCAGCGAATGGTTCCGTTGGCGGCCCGCACCAGCTTCAACGTGCTAAACGGAGCAACGGTACCTTTTTGCCCGGCTGTCGTTGGTTGCAATCCCGTAGCTAGCGGGCGCATCGTCAGGCCGCCGGTGCCCACGGGAGTGGCTTGAGCGCGCAAATCGGCAGCGGGATGGGCCTGCAAGAACGCCTGGACAGAAGCATACCGGGGAATGCTGGAGCGATCCAATCCGGTGAGCGGACGTGGATCCTGCGATTTTTTCTGGGCGGTGGCAGGGACCGTGAGAGCAAGGATCAGAAAGGCGGTAGCGAGGAAGCGCATCGTTGTAAGCCGTAGGGCATGTTATTGATCGGAAACGCTTTGGGCCAGTATGCGGCTGTAGTCGTACAGCCGTTCCAGGGGCGAGACCAGGGTTGTCTTTTCGACGCGGGTGACCCACGAGGTGCGGTGGGTCGTTCCGTTGGCCGTGATTTCTATAAAGGAAGTCATATTGCCTGCTTCCTGGGCGTCTTGGTCGAAGTACTCGCTTGCCTGCA
>DATGCC010000583.1:0-4677 GCA_035312345.1 Rhodothermales bacterium | reverse complement strand
CGATGTGCTGATGGTGGTGCTCAATGCCATCGGCCCGTGGGATCTCTACTTTGCCTACCGCCTGGAGGGCTTGCGCGAGACGTTATGTGACCAACTGCCCGTATGGGTGGAGGCGTGGTACGAACTGGAAACCCTGAGCGCTATCGCCACCTTCGCCGACCTGAATCCCGATTATACGTTTCCAGAACTCTTGCCTGCTTCCACGGAGCCTATCTTTGAGGGCGAGCAATTAGGCCATCCGCTCATCCCTGATGCCCAGAAAGTCTGCAATGATTTCGCCATCAACAGCCTCGGCGAGATCACACTCATCACCGGCTCCAACATGTCGGGTAAGAGCACGTTTCTGCGGACGCTCGGCGTCAACCTGTCGCTGGCCTACGCGGGTGCCCCTGTCAACGCATCTAACTGTCGCACGATTCCCTTTCGGCTCTTCACCTGCATCAACGTCAGCGACTCGGTGCATGATGGCATCTCCTACTTTTACGCCGAGGTGCGCCGCCTGAAAGCACTGCTGCTTTCGCTTCGCGCCGACCATTCGCTGCCGCTGTTCTTCCTGATTGACGAAATCTTCCGAGGGACCAACAACCGCGAGCGGCTCCTCGGTAGCCGGGCCTACGTCCGCGCCCTCGCCGGGCAGCACGGCACCGGCCTCATCTCGACGCACGACCTCGAACTGGTCACCCTCGCCGATGAGATGCCAACCCTGCACAACTACCATTTCCGCGAAGAGGTCGAAGGCGGCCGCATGGTGTTCGACTATTGCCTGCATCCCGGCCCCTGCCCTACCACCAACGCGCTCAAGATCATGAAACTGGAGGGGCTGCCGATAAACTTTGCCGACAGAACCGCAGACACGCCCGGTAGTTGAGTAAAACGTACGAATGCTTCGCTGAAGCGTTTGCTATCGGGACCCTTGCGTTTTACGTGCTACAAAAATTGTGGTTGAATGAAGATCGAACACATCGCGCAAGAACTGGAACAAGCTGTCCGGCAGTTTGGCCTGGAGGTGCGACGGGAGAAGGGCAACTTCCGGGGCGGGCGCTGCACGGTCAACGGCGAGGATCTGGTGATGCTCAACAAGCGCCATCCGCCAGAAGTGCATGTGGCGGTGCTGGCCGATGTGCTGCGCGAGTTGCCCACGGACACTATCTTCCTGCGCCCGGCCGTGCGCGACGCCATGGAGGACGCCTGGCTGCGGCACACCGAAACCGAAGACCTGGAGGCCGATGCCGACTGACTCGCCTCCGTTGCGCGTAACCTTGCTCGGTACTGGCACCTCCACCGGGATCCCCGTCATCGGCTGCTCCTGCCGTGTCTGCCGTTCCACCGATCCCCGCAACACTCGCTCCCGCTGCGCCTGCCTCGTCGAGACGGACAATCTCACCATTCTCATCGACACTGGCCCGGACTTCCGGCAGCAGGCTCTGCGCGAAGGCATCACCCACGTGGACGCAGTGCTCTATACCCATCACCACTTCGACCACGTAGCCGGGCTGGACGACCTGCGCCCCTTTTTCTTCGGCAATAAAACGCCCCTTCTCTGCTACGTCCGCGCCAACGTCGCCGCCGTGCTGCGCGAGCGCTTCGATTATATTTTTAAGGACGGCACCTACCCTGGTCTACCTCGGCTCAACCTGCTGGAGGTAAACGGCCCGTTCACGGTCGAAAGCCGCTATGGAACGGATGCGTCGGTGGCGGTGACACCTGTTGAAGTGTTCCACGGCAAGCTACCTATGTATGGCTACCGGATCGGACGCTTTGCTTACCTCACCGACACAAGCCATGTGCCAGAAGCCAGCTTTGACCTGTTGCATGACCTGGATGTGCTCATCCTCGACGCGCTACGTACCGAATCGCATCCGACGCATTTTTCCTTCGAGGAAGCCGTGGCGGTGGCCCGCCGTATCGGGGCGCAGCAAACCTACTTCATCCACATGACCCACAGCGTGCTCCACGCCGAGATCGACGCGACGCTTCCCGACGGCATTGCGCTGGGCTACGATGGGCTTTCGCTGGATATTTCGCAGGGTACCGGTTAGCAGGTTTATCAGGTTACAGGTTTCTTATCTTCCCACCTGTAACCTGACACCGAGCCCCGATTCCTTCGGGATAGACTCCGCGTGGCAACCTGATAACCTGTAACCATGAATATTCTCATCCTCAACGGCCCCAACCTGAATCTGCTCGGTACCCGCGAGCCGGGTGTCTACGGAAGCACTACCCTGGCCGATCTCGAAGCCGATCTGCGGCGTGCTTTTCCCGATGTGGCGCTCGATTTCTTCCAGAGTAACCACGAGGGCGCACTGATCGACCGATTGCACGCAGCACAGCAGGAAGGCGTGGCGGGCGTCGTGTTCAACCCCGGTGGCTTTACGCATACCTCGGTGGCGTTACGCGATGGGGTGGCGAGCATCACCGTGCCGGTCGTTGAGGTGCATATTTCCAACGTTCACGCCCGCGAGGATTTCCGGCACCGCTCGCTACTAGCGGGGGTCTGTGCAGGGCAAATTACTGGTCTCGGCCTCGCGGGCTACCATCTCGCGGTGCGCTACTTCGTGGAACGCGCCACCTAGCCGCCCGTCACACGTCCAAAGGACGCAGGCCCTCTACTTCGTTAGTCGCTTCGCTCGTTTCCCAATCGCAAATCTAAAACCGACGTGGCTGGTTATCGTGGACATCTGGCAGGAGCCAGCATCTTTTTTGCGATCTACCTCGCCGGGCTCATCTTTCTCTACGCCGTAGATGCCGCCTACACGCGCTTCACGGTGGTCGAACTGGTGGCGTATCCGCTGGCGCTCTTTGGCCTCTGCCTGATGTTTGGCCTCTGGCCCGACGTGGACACCAACTCCATCGGGCAAAATATCTTCTACACTATCTTCTTCCTCGTAGACATCGTGCTCATCGCCACGCGGCACTTCGAGGAGGCGTCGTACCTGGGGCTCTTCGCCATCCTGCCTGTGCTGGGCAAACATCGCGGGTGGACGCATACGTGGTGGGCCATGCTGCTGGTACCGTCGCCACTCTTGATCCTGCCGTATGTGTTTTTCCCGGAGCGTCCGCTGGCCGGGTTGCCTTTCTACGGAGCTGCCGTCGTCGGCTACATCAGCCATCTCTTCATGGATGGCCTCGTCATCCGCCTGCGTCGCCGTCGCCGTGCTACGCGGTGAGCCCTCGACAAAAACGTGCTGCTATGAACCTGCGTGACTACTTCGGCGGGATCGACATTTATCTGTTCGATCAACTGCTCAAAGGTCGGTTCGACCCGTCAAAGACCCTTTTGGATGCAGGCTGTGGGAGCGGGCGCAACCTCGTGTACTTTTTGCGGGAAGGCTATCCTGCCTTTGGCATCGATACGAACGCAGAGGCCATTGCCCAGGTGCAGCGGTTGGCTCGCACCCTGGCCCCACACCTGCCTGCCAATCATTTTCAGGTAGCGAACCTCGCTGCATTATCTTTTCCGGACGCCCGCTTTGACGCCGTGGTTTGCAGCGCCGTATTGCACTTTGCCGACGATGAAGCCCATTTCGACCAAATGCTCACCGAGATGTGGCGCGTGCTCAAGCCGGGCGGCCTGTTCTTTGCCCGCCTCGCCTCCACCATTGGCATCGAAGACCGCGTGCAGCCGATGCACAGGCGCTGGTTTGCCTTACCCGACGGGACGAGCCGCTTTCTGGTTGATGAGGCGATGCTGCTCGACCGGACAGCGCGCTGGAACGGGCATTTGCTAGAGCCTATCAAAACCACCAACGTGCAAAACAGACGAGCCATGACAACCTGGGTGGTTCGTAAGGCAGCGTAGTCTTACGAACTGCTGACAGGCTCTCGGAACAGGGGTGCTCCGGCAGCAAACTGGTCCGACGAGCCGATAAGCACAAGCCGATCCCCAGCGCGAACGCGGTAATCGCCCGGCGGATGCCCCAGGGGTTTGCCGTCGCGGTGGACGGTTAGCACGGTCAGGCCGTAGCGTGCGCGCAGGCCCAGTTCGGACAGTGTTTTTCCCTCCGCGAGCGCACCGACTCGCACAGCGACGGCGCGTGTGTGCATGCCCTCTTCGCTAAGCCCCTGCAACACCAGCAGGTGCGCCTCATCCATTTCATTCTTCAATAGATCGTAGTCATCGGCCCGGATGGCACGGACGTAGCGGGCGATTTCGTCGGATGGCACCTGATAGGCTCCAAGCACTTCGGAAAAAATGCGCACGGCCGTTTCCAATTCTTCCGGCACCACCAGATCGGCTCCGGCAGCTTGCAGCGCCTCGGTCTCGGCAAGAAAGCGAGTGCGGGCCATGATCTGCAACGTCGGGTTCTCGTGCCGAGCTACCTGCACGATGCGTGTCACGGCTACCGGGTCGTTGATAACGATGGCGCACAGCTTGGCGCGTGCAATGTAGGCGTCCTGCAAAATGGGCAACCGGCTCGCATCACCGTAGAGAATAGGCAGGCCCTCGATATGGGCTTCTTTGACGGATTGCGGATTGAGTTCGATGATGACAAACGGAATACCTGTGTCCTTCAGCACGCGTACCAGCCACCGGCCTGCCACCCCGTAGCCGACGACGACGACGTGATCTTCCAGCGGCGTCTTCTGAGCAGCCCTGTCGAGTTCCGGCTCACGACCCAGATGGCGTAAGGGAGATCGATCCAATCGACGGCCCAGTTTTGGCCCGGCTTGCATCAG
>DATGCC010000582.1:0-3855 GCA_035312345.1 Rhodothermales bacterium | reverse complement strand
CCTCGGCTCGTTGACGAATCTGGTCGTGGCCTTGCTTATCGGCATTTATGCGGCGCTGCACCGGAAGCTCTATGCGAAAGGCTTGTTGCACCTCGTCCCCTCCCGCCAAAAGGAAAGAGCAAAGGAAGTCCTCCATGCAGTCATTCATGCCTTGCGGTGGTGGTTTGTCGGGCGTTTTGCATCGATGGCCGCCGTGGGCGCGTTGACGGCAGTGGGTTTGATGATCCTGGGCGTACCACTCGCTTTGACGTTGGGATTGCTCGCAGCAGCATTCTCTTTCGTGCCCTACGTCGGCCCCCTTTTTTCCTTCGTACCCGCCATCCTTATGGGGTATCTGGAAAGCCCGCAAACGGCACTCTACGTGCTGGGGTTGATGATGCTCGTGCAGTTTCTGGAATCCTATCTGATTACACCGCTCATCCAGAAACGTGCGGTTTCCATCGCGCCGGTCCTGCTCATCAGCGCGCAACTGCTGATGGGTACAGCTGCGGGCATCCTGGGCGTCCTCGTCGCCACGCCCTTTACCGTGATGGTGGTCGTGCTGGTCCAGTTGCTCTATGTGGAAGATATGCTGGGCGACCGAGACGTCGAGGTGCTGGGCGAATAGCAGCTACGCAATCGGTCCTTTTTCCCGGCTCAGGTGATGCGCCTGCCGCGTCGGCTCGGGGATCTTGTAGCGCGGCGCACACGCCAGCGTCAGATCGACGGCCTCTTCCAGCGTGACCCGGTGCCCGACACTTACGTAAACGGGCTTGATGTTCATCCGTGTCCGCAGCACCACGCCGATGCATTCGTCTTTGTGCATCAGGTCCGCACGGCTGCCTTTTTCCTCTCCCAGTTCGCTGAAGTGCCCCGTGAGCCGTGTCTTCGCCACGCCAACCGTCGGCCAGTCGAGCAAGACGCCGAGGTGACAGGCCAAACCCATGCGACGCGGGTGGGCGCGGCCCTGGCTGTCGGTCATCAACACGTCGGGGCGGACGGTGAGCTTTTCGAGGGCGGGCAGAATGACCGGCACCTCGCGGAAACTGAGCAGGCCGGAGATGTACGGAAACGGCACCTCGGCGCGGTGGATGGCTCGATCCAGCACCTCCAGTCCGGGAAACGTCAGCACTACGATAGCGGCCTGGGCCAGATCCCCCCGAATGCTCACGTCGATGCCTGCGATGGTTTGGGGCGGCTCGGCGAGTGGCTCTTCGCGCACCTGATCGGCAAGGGTTCGCTGGATGGCGACAGCTTCTTTCGGGGTTACGTCCCAGCGATGCGGGTGGTGTACTTCGATGTGCATGAATCGAGAGGTGGGATATAAATGAGCGATGGCGCGTACGTCGTTGGGCACGGGCCGCGTGTAGTACTGACAGATGCACGGACACGTCCCGCCAGAGATCCCGCTTTTTGTCGCTCCTCCTTCTTACCGCATGAAATATTTATCCGCGTTCCTACTCACGTTGTTGCTTGGCCTGGCGACGCTGCCTGCTGCCGCACAAGTCGAGCCGCCCGAAGTACCTTTTACCCCAAAGTCGCAGGGCAAGGCCTTGGGTCTCAGCCTGTTGCTGCCCGGCCTCGGCCATCGCTACGTCCACGATGGTAACTGGAAGGGAGCCGCCACGATCTTCGCCCTGGCCGATGTGAGCTTCGCCCTGGGTCTTCTGGGAGCCGACTGGCGGCATGGGCAGGTCGTCGAGAGCTTCGAGACGCTCGCGGCCAGCCGCGCCGGAGCCGACATCGCAGGTAAGAACCGCCGCTTCTTTCTTAACCTGGCCGCGTTTATGTCCTCCGATGAATACCGCGAGGTGCAACTGCGCAACCGTGCCTGGGACCAGATCGACTACGTCAACAATCCGTCGTTTCAATGGGAATGGGAATCCGAAGACGACTTCCGCGAATTCCGCGACCTGCGCAACGAAGCCGACTCGTGGAGCCGCCGCCGAACACTGTTCATCTCAACGCTCGTCGCCAACCGGCTCATCGCCGGGTTCGCTGCCCTCCGCGCCGCCCGCCGCCATAATAGCAACGCGCCCGACCTCAGCCTTTCCTTTGCCCCGCCGCCTACAGGCACCGACTGGCCCATTTTTAACCTGCGTATGCAGTGGTAGCATTGGTTAGTAAGTTTATCAGGGTGCAGGTTGCTTTATCCAGAACGTGTAACCTGCAACCGAGCAACGCGAGGCAACCTGACAAAGCTGCACCTGATGTCAAGGTATCTCCGTCACAATCTCTGCCACGGGCTTGCGCTGTGCGGTGGGGATATCGGCAGGATAACCGTACCAGAAGAGCCCCACGAATTTTTCTTGGGTCGGATCGATCCCTAGCAATTCGAAAAAGCGGGGGTCGCGGGTAACCGCCCCGGTACCCCACTTCGCGCCGAGCCCCTGACTCCAGAGGGAGAGTTGCAAGTTTTGCACGGCACAGCAGCACGCCGCATAGTTTTCCTCCGTCATGATCGCGTTGTCAGCAATCCGCGAGGTCACAGCAAACCAGCCCGGCATGGTGCGCCAGCGATCTAGCTTGGCCTGCCCGGCCCTCGCGCCCCGCTTTTCGGCGACGAGGGCCGCGTTGAGTTGGGCAATGGCATCGGCGGTCTCGGGGCCTATCACGTAGAACCGCCAGGGTTCTGTCAGCCGATGGTTAGGAGCCCACCGTGCCAGTTCAATAGCGTCCAAGAGCGCCTTGCGGGGCGGGGGCATCGGCTCAAAGAGATGGATGGTGCGACGACTACGCAGGACCGTGGCGAGGGGTTCTTTATGGGATGACAGGTTTGTCATAGGAAGCAAAACAGGCGCAAAGGTAAAAATGTAGGAGGCGTTCATACGCACGGCCTGTCGGCAGGATCGATGCAGCACCCCGGGTCCATATGACTGCTGAGTAGGAAATCGAAACGCTCACAAAAGGCCCGACGCTGTTCAAGTTTCGGTGAAACGAGATCCTGAAGGGCATCGACGCGTATACCGGGTTGACAAGCGGTAATCCGACGCGATATATTGCGCAGCCCTACTAGAGGGAAGATAGCAACATGGGTCCTTAGCTCAGTTGGTTAGAGCGCTACGTTGACATCGTAGAGGTCGGTGGTTCGAATCCACTAGGACCCACCCAAGCTGACTTATATGCCGCACGTAGTGATGACTGCCTAAGAAGTTCAACATCTTGTGCCTCCATGCTAGAGGCAACTTCGAGGGGCTTTTTGAAGGGTTTCCACAAGCTCCTTTAAAAATGGTTGACTCTTCTGTACTAATTGCCTTTTTTAAGGCACAGGCACAAGCTCAATTCTATATTAGATTCCTGAAGGATATTGAGTGCGCATCATGCAATCCAACATGTTGATGTTGGTCCTGGCGAAGGCAAAGCATGGTATCCTCCTTCAAGACAGAAACAGATTGGGTTGCCTGTACTTCGCCCGGCCCTGCCGAACGCTAACTCCCTACATAACGCTGTCGTTGAAAACCCAGAGGCAATGATGAAACGACTGTTCCAGATCCTCCCCCTGCTCGCCGCCTTGATGCTCCTTGCAAGTCTGCAAGATGTACTGGCTCAAGTCCCGGCACGCATCTCCTTTCAGAGCCTCACCCTTGATGAGGCCGGCACCCCCCTTGATGATGGCTCCTACGAAGTCACCTTCCGCCTCTATTCCAGCGAACAAGGCGGCCAAGCGCTCTGGACCGAAACCCAGAACGTGGCCGTTACCGAGGGCATGCTCTCGACGCTAATCGGTGCCGAGAAGGCCCTTGACCTGCCTTTCGATCAGCCCTACTACCTCTCGGTAGAACTGGATGGGCAGCCCGAAACAGAACGGGTGGCGCTCTCGGCGGCGGCCTACTCTCTTTTAGCCCGCGATGTGGCTGATGGAGCCGTAGTTCGCAC
>DATGCC010000581.1:0-6436 GCA_035312345.1 Rhodothermales bacterium | reverse complement strand
CGAGATGATGCGGGAAGCGGTGGACGCGCTCGTGCGCAAGCAACGGGCCTAAGCGAGGTGCTGCTATGAGAAGAACCCTGTACCTCCTATGCCTGCTCTGCCTGACAGGCTGTGCGTCTTCCCGGATGATTTCCGTCGAGTCGAAAGCGGTGGACGGCACGTTCGCGGCCTCCGAAGAGGAGCTTTTCTTCACCGCTCAGAAGGTGTTTGTGCAAGAGGGGTATCTGCTGGCCAGCACCCAGATAACCACAGGAACGATCTCGACCGAGCCGCAACGGGTGGCGTGGCGAGCGGATCAGGTGAGTTGCGTTGGCACGAACGCTGCGACCGATGATGCGATGCTTAAGGTCGCGTTCTCGGCACGGGTGCAACAGCACACGCTGACCCTCTGGACGCATATGCAAGCAGACCGGGACACCGCGAAAGATGCGGCCCCCTGTGTTTCGAGCGGTGCGCTTGAACGCGAGATGATCGAGAAGATCCGCGTGGCTATCAACGCTTAATCGTGATTTCTATTGCCAGCTTCGGCAGCAAGGCCAGGTCTGGGTGTCTGACTTTCTACATACAAAGCAACCTACGACGATCATGCGTACCTACTCATTTTTCATCCTCCTCCTGCTGGCCCTCTTCGCGGTGCAGCCCGAGGCGGCACATGCGCAGTTTACCAAGCGACTGAAAGAGCGCGCCAAGCAACACACCGAAAACAAAGCCATCGATGAGGTTATCGAGAAAGAAGACAAGGCCCTTGACAAGGCGCTCGGCGATGGGGCTCTACCTGCTCCTGTTGCACAGCCGCAGGCCAATGGGGCCACCGTGGGCGAAACGAATGCCGACGTAGCAACGACCTCGGTAGCTGCCGAGACGCTGAAGCCCGGCGAAGGGATATGGGCCAACTATGACTTCGTGCCCGGCGAGCGTCCGCTCTTCGTAGATGATTTCAGTACCGAAAAAGTGGGCAATTTCCCCGCCGCCTGGAGTTTCAGGAGGGCAACATGGAGGTCGTAGAGTGGCAGGGTGGACGCTTCCTGCGTGCTACGGCCATGAGTGCATTCGAAATTCCGCTTCCAGAAACCCTCCCCGAACGGTTCACGATTGAGTTTGACGCCTACAGCCCCAACGGCGACTGGATCGCACTGATGACTTCTACGGATGGTTTTGAAGGCGGCGCGATGAACTACAGCCAGTTCCCCGGCTCCTACTTTCTAGTGACCGGTGATGAGGCAGGCGTAGAGGGAAAAGGCCCCGAGGCGAAAACCAATTCGAAGGTCCTCCGCCAGGGCGTCGTGCCGGTTCGCATTTCGGTGGACGGGGCCTATGCCAAGATGTACCTCGGCGAACACCGCGTCGCCAACGTGCCAAACGCGAACATCGTGCGGGGCAACAAGCTCCATCTGATCTTCTGGTATGCGCGGGCAGAATCGCCGTCGTACCTCAGCCATTTCCGCGTGTTTGCAGGCGGCGAGGAGCAATATGACGCGCTCTACGAAGCGTTAGAAGCAGAAGGCCGCATTGCCACACAAGGCATCCTTTTCGACACGGGCAGCGACGTACTGCGCCCCGAATCGACGCCGACGTTGCAGGAAATTGGCCAGACGCTCAAGGACTATCCTGATCTGCGCCTTGCCATTGAGGGTCACACCGACAACGTCGGTAGCGAAGCCGCCAACCAGGCGCTGAGTGAGGCCCGTGCTGCTGCTGTGAAAGCGTTCCTTGTTGCTGCCTATGGCCTCGATGAAACGCGGTTGGAAGCACACGGCTTCGGTCCGAGCAAACCGATGGCATCCAACGACACACCCGAAGGCCGCCAGCAAAACCGCCGTGTCGAGTTGGTAAAACTTTAAACCTAAACCTATTCCGTACGCGATTCCATGTGCGGCGAATCTATAAGATCAATCTCTCCCAAAGCCATGAGCTATCCCATGAAATACATGTTGAAGAGTATGACGCCAGTATGGTGTTTAATCATAGCGCTACTGATGTTCGGCTGCGATGCCGACGACGACAAGGCAGAAACCTTCGTTGGCGAAAGTCAGGCCCTCGGTAACGGCACCGTACAATCCTGGGTGCGCACTGATGCGTCGGGCAACCCGGAAGCTATCGGTGTGACGCTGACAGAAGCCGCGTTGACGAACCTTCCAACCCAATCCGCCGGGCACAAAGCCCATGCGATGATGGGTGAACAACCACTCGCGCTACCCGACAACGTCCAGACCCCGTTCAATCATATTTCAGTAGACTGGAACCCGCAAGGTCATGAGCCGCCGGGCCTTTACGACTTGCCCCACTTCGATTTTCATTTCTACATGATTAGCGAAGCACAGCGCGATGCCATCAACCCGGCCAACACTGATTTTGAAGCAAAGGCCGCGGCGCGTCCCGGTGATGCGCTGATTCCCGCCGGATACATCCAGACGCCGGGGGCCGTGCCGCGCATGGGTGCCCACTGGCTGGACGCGGCCACGCCTGAACTCAACGGGCAGGTGTTTACGAAGACGTTCATCTACGGCTTCTTCGATGCCAAGATGAACTTCTTTGAACCCATGATTACGAAAGCCTATCTCGAAAGCGTACGCACCATGAGCGGGCAGGCCGTGACGACGCCTATTCCACAGCCCCAGCAGTTTGCCCAGGCCGGGTACTACCCGACGCAGTACAGCATCCGCTACGACGCGGCGAAGAAAGAGTACACCGTTGCCCTGGAAGGCATGACACGCCGCTAAACAACGGGCTACACGAGGGGCCTGTATAACAGGCCCTTCCTTATTTTCCTAAAACAATGCAATACAATGAACAAACTTGTTCTTACCCTCAAACAGGCGCGTGTCGGTATGGCACTTAGCCTATTGCTGCTCGTCAGTGTCGTCTTCCTGCAAGCCTGTCGGCCTGCTGCTAGCGCCGAGGCCAATCAAACGGCACCCACGCCGCTAGAAGCACCTACGCCTCCAGTCACACCACATGTCGTTGCTGCTTCGGCGATTGATGCGGGGCGTTATATCATCCGCTTGGGCGGGTGCAATGATTGTCATACTGCCGGTTTCATGGAGGCAGCCGCCACCATGCCTGAGTCGGAATGGCTGACCGGGTTGCCCATTGGCTTTCGTGGTCCGTGGGGCACCACCTACGCCGCCAATTTGCGCTTGCGTGTACAGGAAATGGACGAAGGCACGTGGGTTGAGATGTTGCACGCTCGCCACGACATGCCGCCCATGCCGTGGCCCAGTGTCAACAGTATGAGCGAGCAGGATGCACGGGCGGTCTATCAGTTCATCAAATCGCTCGGGCCAAAAGGC
The DNA here is from genome assembly GCA_035312345.1 of Rhodothermales bacterium. Classification (GTDB taxonomy): domain Bacteria; phylum Bacteroidota; class Rhodothermia; order Rhodothermales; family DATGCC01; genus DATGCC01. Next base: position 3,146 of record DATGCC010000581.1, on the reverse strand, counting down.
GAGCCGGTACCGGCCGCTGTGCCGCCAGGTCAGGAGCCAGCAACGCCCTATATCCTGTTCGAGCCGCAACACATGGAACGGTTGCAGCCGCAGGGTTGATGAGGAAGGGGAGAGTGGTTATTCGAGTGGATAGTGGATGGTAGATAGGGGATGGCTTAAAAGAGCCGTTCAGTCTATTCACCATCCACTATCTACTATTTACCCAATCCCCTTTTCTTGCCGAAGTCGGGGCAAAGTGATGCCTGTGGCGTATAAGGCGGACGATTAACCACGATGCCCCCTCCTCCATGCCCGATCTGTTTCAGGAAGCCGCCCAGCGCTATCGTGCTGCCAGAGCACCCCTCGCCGACCGCATGCGTCCGCGCACGCTTGACCAGTTTGTGGGGCAGGCGCACATCCTTGGCAAAGGCAAGCTCCTGCGCCGCGCTATTGAGGCGGATCGTGTTACCTCGGTCATCTTTTTTGGCCCGCCCGGCAGTGGAAAGACGACGCTGGCTCGTATCATCGCCAACACGACGAAGGCGCACTTTACGTCCATGAACGCGGTGCTCTCCGGGGTGAAGGACATCCGCGAGGCCATTCGTGCGGCGAAGGAACGGCTGGCTCTGCATCAGCAGCGGACGATTCTTTTTGTGGACGAGGTGCACCGCTTCAACAAGGCGCAGCAGGATGCGCTGTTGCCGCACGTCGAGAATGGCACCGTCATTTTCATCGGCGCGACGACTGAGAATCCGTACTTTGAGGTCAACAAGGCACTTGTCAGCCGCTCTCGCATCTTCGAACTCAGGACACTGGATGAAGAGGCGTTGCGGCAGGTCGTCCGGCAGGCGCTCGCCGATTCCGAGCGGGGTTACGGCAAAAAGAACGTGCAGATCGATGACGACGCGCTCGACCACCTCGTTTCCACCGCCAACGGCGACGCCCGCTCGCTCCTCAACGCGCTCGAACTCGCCGCCGAGACGACCGAGCCGGACGCCGACGACACCATCCACATCGACCTTGCCGTCGCCGAAGACAGCATTCAACGCCGCGCCGTACTCTACGACAAGGAGGGCGACGCCCACTTCGATACCATCTCAGCGTTCATCAAAAGCCTGCGCGGCAGCGATCCAGACGCCGCGCTCTACTGGATGGCACGAATGGTCTATGCTGGTGAAGATCCGCGCTTCATCATCCGTCGCATGCTCATCTTCGCCGCCGAAGATGTAGGGCTGGCCGACCCGCGTGCGCTCCAGGTGACTCAGGCGACGGCGACCGGGTTTGAGTACGTTGGGATGCCGGAGGGGCAGTTTTTGCTAGCCGAGTGCTGTCTCTACCTCGCCACTGCGCCCAAAAGCAACACCCTGTTCTCTTACTTCGATGCGCTACGTCATGTAGAGGAAGAGCAGACCGAAGACATGCCCAATGCCATCAAGGATGCCAGCCGCGACAAGCAGGGCCTGGGCCACGGCAAGGGGTACAAGTATCCCCACGCCTACCGCGACCATTATGTGCCCGAGCAGTACTTGCCTGCCGCGATGCAGGGCACCTACTTCTACCAGCCCGGCCCCCTCGGCTACGAAAAAACCATCGCGCAACGCCTAGCCTACTGGCGCGCGCGCGACGAAGAGGAAAGTATTGAGAAGCGGGTGCAACGCTACATAGAACACGGCGACAAGACCGAATAGCGCACATTACAGCCTCGTGACACGGGCGGGCGGAATCCTCACGGGATGGTGACAAAGCCACGGCGCAGCATGGTCCAGCAGCGCGTTATGAGGAGAAGTTTATCGAAAACCCACTCCGACACAGCAAGAGATATGCAACTCAGCGACATAGCAGGAGCCATCGGCAAAGGATTGCTGGCAGGCATCGTTGGCACAGCGGCCATCACGGCGTCAACCACGCTGGAAATGAAATTGCGCGGGCGCGAGCCCAGTCCGGCTCCTTCGAAAGCGGGAGGAAAAGTCTTGGGCGTGCAGCCACGTAACCCGGAAGGGCAGGCGCGCTTTGCGGCGGCAATGCACTGGGGCTACGGAGCAGCATGGGGCGTTGTGCGTGGTCTGTTGTCACTGACTGGATTGCGCGGGCCAGTGGCTGGAGCCGCCCACTTTGGAGCTGTCTGGGCCGCCGAGTTGGCGATGCTTCCTGCGCTTGATGTCGCGCCTCCCGCTACGGAGATGGAGGTGGAAGAGGTCGCCATTGATGCCTGGCACCACATGGTTTACGCCGCTGCTACCTCTGCGGCCTACGAGTTCATCGACAGCCATTGACGCTTTACGGTGCTGGGTCGGGCACCCCGTATTGTTCTCGCAACGCATCCAGACGAACATGGAGCAGGTTGCGCACCTTCGCATAGTACGGATTGGCATAGAGGCTGTGCAGTTCGTTCGGGTCGCGCTCCAGATCGAACATTTCCCACTCGCCTAGCTCGTAATAGTGAATGAGTTTGAAGCGGTCGGTGCGCACGCCTTCGTGGCGGGGGACCACATGCTCGGACGGGGATTCGTAGTAATGGTAATAGATTGCCTCGCGCCAGTCGGCCGGTGTCTCGCCCGTCAGGAGCGGTTTGAAGCTGCGGCCTTGCATGGAGGCGGGAATGGAGACGCCAGCCAGATCCAGCAACGTCTCGGCAAAGTCGAGGTTCTGGACGAGGTCGGTGTTTACCGAGCCGGGAGTCACCACGCCGGGCCAGCGCACGATCAGCGGCATCCGGAGCGACTCTTCGTACATCCAGCGTTTGTCGTACCAGCCGTGATCGCCCAGGAAGAAGCCCTGGTCCGAACTGTAGATGACGATGGTGTTTTTGTCGAGCCCACTTTCTTTTAGATAGGCCATCAGCCGCCCGAATTGGTCATCGACAGACGCCACGCTGCGGAGGTAGTCTTTAATGTAGCGCTGGTATTTCCAGCGGACGAGATCGGCTCCCTCCAGATTGGCCTCAAGAAAAGCAGCGTTTTTCGGGCCATAGGCGGCGTCCCAGGCAGATTGCTGTGCGGGCGTCATTCGCTCGCGAAGGCGCTCGGGATAGCTGTCGATCCAGCGGTTGCCAGAGCTATCGGCGAGGGGTGCTTTCAGGTCGTAATGCAGATACAGATGCTGCGCGATGCTCATGGCCTGTTTCGAGGCAGCACTCGTGCGGCCTTCATAGTCATCGAAAAGCGTGG
>DATGCC010000580.1:0-6901 GCA_035312345.1 Rhodothermales bacterium | reverse complement strand
CCAGCGGGCCAGCGGTCGGTGGATCCTAGCGAACTGGCCGAAAAAATTCGAGAGCACGTCGAAGGATCCATTCCCGGCGCTGAAATCCGTGTCGAGGCGCAGACAGGCCTCTGGATTCTGCGGCGGCTCTTCCGCTCGGGTGATGGCACCGAAGCCGTGGAAATCGAATTGCGCGGCTACGACCTGGACGTTGCCAATAACCTGGCCCGTACGATGCAGAACCGCATGGAGCAGATTGAAGGCGTGGCGAGTGTTCGCCTGAGCCAGCGCGAGGGCCGTCCCGAAGAAAATATCATCTTCGACCGTGAAAAGATCGCCAGCCTAGGCCTTACCGTGCAATCAGTGGCGCGGGCCGTACAGACCAGCGTCGGCGGCAGCCGGGCCGGGCAGTTCCGCGTCGGCGGTGACGAATTTCCGATCACGGTCCGCCTGCGCCCGAAAGATCGCCTCACCACGCAGGACCTGGATGCTATCTCAATCCGCACGCCCGCAGGCGAGACCATTCCCGTTTCGGCCCTCGTTTCTACCCGCCGAGCCCGTGCGCCCACCAGCATCCGCCGCGTCAACGGACAGCGTGTTACATACGTCTCGGCCAACCTGGAGGAAGGCGTAGCCCTGAGCGAAGCCGTCGAGCGCATCCGCGCCGACCTGTCGCAGATGGCTATGCCTGAAGGCTTTTCGATCACCTTCGGCGGCGAATACCTGGAGCAACAGAAAGCCCAGCGTGACTTTATCATCGCTATCCTGATGGCCCTCGTGCTCATCTACATGGTCATGGCCGGACAGTTCGAGCGCTTCCTTGATCCGCTCATCGTCATGTTCGCTGTACCTGTCGCCATCGTCGGCGTTGTGCCTACCCTGTTGCTGACGGGTACCTCGCTCAACATGCAGAGCATCATGGGGCTGGTCATGCTTATTGGCATCGTGGTGAACAACGCCATCGTGCTGGTAGACTACATCAACCTGCTGCGGCGTGAGCAGAACATGCCTGTGGGCCAGGCCGTGCGCGAAGCCGGACGGCTCCGCCTGCGTCCGATCCTGATGACGACGCTGACGACCGTGCTGGGCCTCTTTCCGCTGGCCCTTGGCTGGGGCGCAGGTGCCGAAATTCAGGCATCGCTGGCGCGTGTTGTGATCGGCGGCTTGCTGGCCTCCACGCTCATCACCCTCGTGCTGATTCCAGTGGTCTACGTCAGCGCCAACGAGCTCATGGACCGCGCCCGTGCGTGGCGCCTCTCGCTATCGCGCGACAACCGAGGCCCCGTCGCCCAGCCGGACCCCACCGGCTGATGCCGACAGCCGCTGCCGGACCTGCTCGACATACGCATCATCGCCCAGAAGCTGCACTACAAAACCCCTGTCGATGCCTGTCTGCATGAGGTGATAGAAGACGGCGATGGGTAAATCGTCCATGAACAACGCGACTACCCGTGTGCGCGATGAGCCTGCACGTTGCGCAAACCCAACAAAGCTGATGAGGCCCGGAAAGCTGCCTGCCTGTGAGCCGATGCGTTGAAAAACAGCCTGTGTTGAATCTCCCAGCGGCCGTTCTATCCCTTCGATGAGACGTTGCGAAATCGCAGGCGTCAGCAACGAATCGCTCAGGGCCTGCGTCAAAAGGTGGACATAAGCGCGGGCGGTCCCTCGCGGCAAGGTGGCCTGCGCCAGCGCCCGCTGCTGCCGGAGGTTGAGATCGGTACCACGCTCTATGAGCCGGGCGCGTTCTTTCCACTGGAAACCAAAATCGTGTCGGTAGGCAGCAGCGAGGTTGTACACCGAATCGGCGTAAACGGCGGGCGACAGGGATTGTAGCCTTGCCAACCGTTGCTCTGGCGGTGAGGTCAGCGTGTGGTTGCTCCAACTGAGAAACAATCCGTTGCTGGGCAACGGGGCCTCTAAGGAAAGATCCAGCTTCTCAGAAAGCTGCCCTGGCTGGTCACGGCCTAACTGATCGATAAGCAAATCCGTCGCGGCAGCAAATCCCTGCATCATAGCATCGGCGACGGCCTCCCATGCTACGGTGCTGTCAGCATCAATGGCGTCCTGAGCAACGAAGTACTGCACGAGACGATCATGCCCACCCTGATCGGAGACAGGCAGAAAATAGCTTGCCAGCGTATCCAGTGGCACCCGGCTGTCTGCATCTATCAACCCTTGCTCAGTCTGTCTCGCATAATCCAGCAACACAAGCAGCCGCGTAACGCCGACGACTGGACGCAAAGAGTCTGCCCCGTAAAAGACGCCCGCGTCCTCCTGCCCTACCTCATAGGTGATGAGCGAAACGGCTTCAGGGTGATCCGCGATGTAGGCAAGCAAATCATCAGGGCTGCGAATGGATTCCGCTAACTCTCTCCCCTCGCCCATTGCTGCCATGTTCTGGCCCATCAGCCGGAAGGTGTCGAAATACGCAATGACCATCACGATGCCCAAGAAAAGCAACAAGCCCGTCGAGATCAGTAGCGGTAACAGACAGCCCTGGCGCATAGCGATGTGAGCAATGTTTCGGTAGACAACGCTTCCTACAACTCGTCCTCACGCATCACGCGCGGGTAGCGAATCTGCTCGACGAGCCGTTGGACATGCTCGGGTGGCGGGGCGGTCATTTTGGAAACGGTCACGGTAATCACAAAATTGATGACCATGCCCAGCGTCCCGATCCCCTGCGCGGTAATGCCGAGGAAATCCGTGATGATCGGTTCGCTGAACGTGCCAGATGCCACAACGTGGGCACGCATGAGCACGATCATAATAAACGTAAAGGCCAGCCCGGTCGTCATGCCTGCGATAGCTCCGGCCCGGTTGCACCGCTTCCAGAAGATGCCCAGCACGATGATTGGAAAGAAGCTAGCTGCCGCGAGGCCGAATGCAAACGCCACCACCTCGGCGACGAAGCCCGGCGGATAGATGCCGAACAGCCCGGCGATCACAACGGCTACCAGAATCATGATGCGACCCACCAGCAGCTTCTGCGCATCCGGAGCGTCCGGGTTAATGATCTCGCCGTAGATGTCGTGCGCGATGGACGACGAGATGACGAGCAGCAACCCCGAAGCCGTCGAGAGCGCTGCCGCAAGGCCCCCGGCCGCGACGAGCCCGACCACCCACGCCGACAACCCCGCGATCTCTGGCGTCGCCAACACGATGATATCGCGGTCGATGGTGGCGAGCAGATCGGCGGGAGCCATACCAGCCGTCCAGCTTTCGGTGGCAATGAGCCCTGTCTGGCCCCAGTTTTGAATCCAGGCTAGATCCATCATGCCCGATGCGCCAAGTTCGCTGAACGAGTTCAACACATAGTAGCGGGCAAACATCGCCACGGCAGGTGCGGTAGTGTAAAGAATGGCGATAAAAAGCAATGCCCAGAACGCCGACCAGCGGGCATCGCGCACCCGCTTGACCGTGTAGAACCGCACGATGACATGCGGCAGCCCCGCTGTCCCAACCATCAACGCGAGCGTGATACAGATAATATTCAGCATATCGAAACGCTGAAACGGTTCGCTGTAGGAGGCCCCCAGTAATTCCTGCGAGAGCCCATCAAGTAGCGGCAACACTTCTCCAATGGCGAGTTGAGGAATCGGGTTGCCTGTCAGGGTCAGCGCGATGGCAAAGGCCGGCAAGGTGTAAGCAAAGATCAGGATGCAATACTGCGCCACCTGCGTGTATGTGATGCCTTTCATCCCGCCCAGCACCGCGTAGACCGACACAATTGCCATCCCGATGACGACGCCCCACACCACATCGACGCTCAGAAACCGGCTGAAGACGACACCTACGCCCCGCATCTGCCCGGCGACGTAGGTGAACGATACGAAAAGGGCCGCCACAGCCGCCACCACGCGGGCCGTGTTGGAATAGTAGCGCTCGCCCACGAAGTCTGGCACCGTATACTTCCCAAACTTGCGCAGGAACGGCGCGATGAGCAACGCCAGCAGCACGTAGCCGCCCGTCCAGCCCATCAAATAGACCGATCCATCGGAGCCCATGAACGAGATCAGGCCCGCCATCGAGATGAACGAAGCGGCGCTCATCCAGTCGGCAGCAACGGCGGCTCCGTTGGCGATGGTAGGGACGCCCTGCCCGGCCACGTAGAACCCGCGTGTGTCCGACACCCGGCTCCAGATCGCGATACCGATGTACAAAAGAAAGGTGAGGCCGACCCACACCGCTGTCCACGCGCCGATGCCCATGTGTTTCAGGTTAGCTGGTTGCTGGTTTTCGGTTTCTGGTTCTTGGTTTTGCAGGTTAGCAAATCCTTCCTTTTTCTCCCTTTCACCCTTTCTATCTTTCCTACCCGACCTCTTCCACGCCTGCCTCGCGGTCTAGCCGCCCGGCGCTGATGGCATAGATGAGAATGAGAAGCACGAAGACGTAAATGGAGCCCTGCTGGGCCATCCAGAAGCCGAAGGGCAAACCACCTATCTCGAACGCGTTGAGTGGCTCGATGAAAAAGATGCTCAAGCCATAGCCAATGACGAACCAGACGATCAGCAACACGACGGTGCGCTGTAGCTGCTTGCGCCAGTACGTCTGCCGATCCATGTTGACGGGTGAAGCCATGTCCAACCTCCTGCCTGCGCGTGCTCGATGTGCGAAAAAGGGACGCGCCAAGAATAAGCAGGATCAGATAAAAATGCCGCCGAAGCGTAATCTTTTCTCAATCAGAAGAAAGGTCGCAGGAAAAACTTTGCGAAAAGAACCATGGATTGAGCCCTAATTCAATTCCTTGTCCATGTCCCAAAAAGCCGCGAGTTGCTGGATAAAGGCGATCTCGCCAGGAACCAGCAGGCCATCAGCGGACGCCAGGTCTGCCAGATCATTCAACACCGCCACACGCTCATTGCGATCCATCGACTCCTTGAGTGCCACCATCGACGCCTCCACCATTTCGCGGCTGTGGTCGCTCATGTAGGTCAGCATGACCTCATCCATAATTTTCTCCGGCCGCGCCGAGGCCGCATCGACGTTCCAGGCGTTGAGCCGCTCAATCATCTTTTCCTGCTCTGATGTATCGATCTCCATGTCCGTACCATGCGCCAGGGCCAGATAGATCAATGCCAAGTCGTGCAGCGGACTCCAGTCAGCGCGTTCTGTTTCACTATTCATTAAGGGGAAGCAGGATGATTAGGAAGAGAGATGCCAACGGTTTGATTTCAGGTTGGTTCTGCTAACAGAACCGCCCTTTCAGGATGTTATCATTGGAACGAGATAACGTAAACGAAAGGCATGTTACGTTATAGATTCTTCTCTGTCTACCCCATGATTCCCTCCTTTTCATCGTTTACCTTTAAAAGTGTCATGGGCACTAGCATGTGTGTTCGTATAACACCTTCTTTGGGGAGGGCATCATGGCCAGACATACTCGGTTCCAGCATCCCCTGCACCTGCTACGGCAGCACTGGCCTACTCACGAAGAGTGGCAAGAATACAGGGTCCTCAGCAAGCAGGTGTTGGTGGTCATTGTCAGTTTTGTACTGTTATGCTTGATGGTGGCGTTCGCCTTCGAGTTGCCCTTACTTCTTCCGTAGCTTTATCACGCCCCTCTGCTTTTTATGCCCTCTGATCTGCAACGCCGTATCGAATCTCTTGCGGCGCAGCAACCCGCTACGGTTGATATTGACGACGCCACCGAGGCTTTTCAAGCACTGATTGACGCGCTGAACGCCGGTACGGTGCGGGCCGCTACCCGTGATGCGGAGGGCGCCTGGCACACGCATACGTGGGTCAAGCAAGGTATCCTGCTGGGCTTCCGGCTCGGCCACCTCACCGACTTGTCCTCGGATCGCTTTCCTTTCTTCGACAAGCACACCTATCCGCTGAAACCGTTTTCGCTGAATACCGGCGTGCGGATTGTGCCGGGCGGGTCGTCGGTGCGGACGGGATCGTATCTGGCTCCCGGCGTCGTCTGTATGCCGCCGATGTACGTCAATGTAGGAGCTTATGTGGACGATGGTACGCTGGTCGATTCGCACGCGCTGGTGGGCAGTTGCGCGCAGATTGGCAAGCATGTGCACCTCTCCGCAGCAGCGCAGATTGGCGGTGTGCTGGAGCCCATCGGGGCGCGGCCTGTCATTGTGGAAGACGATGTGTTTGTCGGCGGCGGTTGTGGCATCTATGAAGGCTGCCTCGTACGCGAAGGTGCCGTGCTGGCCTCTGGTGTGATCCTTACGGGTTCTACACGCCTCATTGACTTGGTGAACGAGTGCTTCATCGAACGGACGGACGATGCCCCGCTCGAAGTACCGCCCAATGCTGTCGTCGTGCCCGGGGCTCGTGCTGTGGATAGTTCCTTCGGACGCGCCCATGGCCTTTCGCTCTACGCCCCTGTCATCGTCAAGTATCGCGATGCGAAGACGGACGCGGCGACGGTGCTGGAAGAAGCCCTTCGGTGAACAGGAGCTTATGAGACTAAGACGCTACCTATGAGACCAAGGTGCCAGGAGCCTACGATCTTTTGCTCACAGACTCTTAGGTTCTTACTGCTGAACAGTCACCCGGTCGGGGACGACGAAAGCGTCGGGGAATTGTCGCTCGATCAGGCGTAGGACTTCCAAAGCATCGGACCGCGAGGCAAAGTTGCCCACCCGGACGCGGTAGTAGGGCTGGCGGAAAACCAGATAGACAGGCGGATCATCAGCGTATTCGCTGAGGTTGCCACTGCTTTTTTCTGATCGCCACCATGCCATTGCCTGTTCAGTACGCCGGTCGGCTCCTGCTTTGTCCTGCGAGGAGTAAATCTGGATACGGTATCCCTGTCCGGTGCGGCTGGTACGGCGCTCGGCTTTGCCATCCATCAGGCGCTCTGGCACATCATGCGTAATGTCTACCGGTTCAGGTCGGGTGTCTCTATAAGGACCAGGATCAAAGTCTTCATAGTCCGCCATGTTGAGCTGCGGCTCCT
>DATGCC010000579.1:0-3644 GCA_035312345.1 Rhodothermales bacterium | reverse complement strand
GGGCGCGGCGGCGCTGGTAGCAGCGCTCGTGCTGGGACCACGTAAGGACTATGGACGACAGGCGCTTTTGCCACATAACGTACCCTTCGTATTGCTGGGCGCGGGGCTGCTGTGGTTTGGCTGGTTTGGCTTTAACGGCGGCAGTGCGCTGGCGGCGGATGGCGTCGCGGCGCTAGCCTTCGTCAACACCCTGCTGGCCCCGGCGGCTACGCTGGTTGTCTGGACGTTGCTTGACTATGTGCGGACGCAGAAAATCACGGCGGTGGGCGTGGCGACGGGCATTGTGGTGGGGCTGGTGGCTATCACCCCGGCGGCAGGCTTCATCTCGCCGATGTTCGCGCTCCTCCTGGGCGGGCTGGCAGCCGTGCCAAGCTACTTTGCGCTGGTATGGCGCGCCCGCACCCGACTTGACGACTCGCTCGATGTGTTCGCAGCACATGGCGTGGGCGGCATCACCGGTGCGCTCCTCACTGGCGTCTTCGCCCAGGCCTCCGTCAACGGCAGCGTGGATGGTTTGCTCTTCGGCAATGTGACGCAGTTTGGCATTCAGGTGCTCTCGGTCGTCGCTGTATTTGCCTATAGCGGCATCCTCACCTTCCTCCTGCTGAAAGGCATGAGCCTTGTTATGACCGTGCGCGCCACACCGAAAGAAGAAGGACATGGTATGGACCTCGTCAACCATGGCGAAGAAGCCTACTCCGATGGCGAAGGCGCGATCCTCCTGCTCGACGAGGAAATTGTGCCTGTGCCGGTATCCTCTGGCGACGGCAGCACCGGGAAACCTGCGATGGTGTAAGGTTTCTGGTTGGCGGTTTCTAGTTGCTGGTTAAACACCTAAAGCCAAGAACCAGAAACTGCCAACCAATAACCAGGAACTATGAACCAGAAACCCTGAACCCAACAACCCGATGAAACTCATAAAAGCCATCATCCGCCCGGACCGCCTGAGCGATGTGCTGAAGGCGCTCTTCCAGGCCGACGTGCAAGGCCTTACGGTCTCGAAAGCTCAGGGCCACGGCGGCGAAACCGAGGCCGTAGAAACTTACCGAGGCACCACCGTCAAGATGGAGCTGACGGATAAAATCGTCCTCGACATCGGCGTCTCGGAAGCCTTTGTCGATACCACTGTACAGGCCATCCTCGCCGCAGCACGCACAGGCGAGGTGGGGGACGGCAAGGTGTTCGTTTTGCCGGTCGAAAAGGTGTATCGCATCCGAACAGGCGAGGAAGATATGGCCGCCGTCACGCCCGTGGCCTGATTCGTCTTTCTACTTGCTCCGTCGCTTTTCATGGACAAAGCCACCTCTGTTTGACAGGGGTGGCTTTTTTGTGTTCACTCATGCTCATTATCTCTTGATTTTTCTACACATGAAGCCCATGTAAAGTTGAACAAGAGCGTAACAGCCCCTATTCTGTTTGCGTACGCTGAACCTATCTGATCACTCAACACACGGAGGGCAAGATGGACACGATCTATTGGGTCAGTCTGTTGGTGGGTGGCTTCTTCGTGATCCTCTCGATGCTGGGCGGCGGCGACACCGATGCCGATACGGACCTGGACTTCGATACGGATGCCGATTTTGACTTCGATGCCGACGCGGATTTCGATACCGACTTCGATGCAGATGCCGACTTTGACCATGAAGTGGATATCGGCGGTCACGATATGTCGCCCGACTTCGTCGATCTGTTTTCGATCCGCGCCTTGTTCCTCTTCGCCGCTTTCTTTGGACTGACAGGCGTGCTACTCTCGCTAGTCGGCACGGGCGAACCATTTACCGTGATTCTGGCTGGACTGACCGGCGCTATCGTCGGGCTGGGCGGCAACTACATCATCAAAAGCATCGGCTACAAACACATTTCCAGCAATGTGTCTGCCATCGATCTCAAAGGCAAAACCGGCCAGGTAATCCTGCCTTTTGACGGGACCGACCAGGGTAAAATCACGCTGGTGTCCAAAGGCCAGCGGCTCCAACTTGTGGCTCGCTCCTTTGCCGAAGCCGACGAAACCTTTCAATCCGGCGATGAGGTGGTAGTTGTGCGTGTAGATGGCCGCATTGCCGAAGTGGTCAAACCGCAGTAAAGGATGAGTCTGAGAGTCTATGAGTTTATGAGCCTGAGAAGACTCCTAGACTTGTAGACTCTTAGCCTCCTAGACTCAAAAAAACAGAGGTAGCTATATGGAATCGATTATCATCATCGCAGGCGTTATCATCGCAGCCATTTTTACGGTCTTTGGCATCATCCGCGCCAACCTCAAAATTTGCCAGCCCAACGAGGTGCTGATCTTTAGCGGACGCTCCCGCGCCCTTCAAGATGGCAGCACCGTCGGCTACCGCATCATCCGGGGCGGGCGGGGTTTTCGGATTCCCTTGCTCGAAGAAGTGGACCGGATGCAACTCAACACCATCCCGATTGACTTGACGGTGACGAATGCGTACTCCAAAGGCGGCATCCCGCTGACGGTTCGCGCCATCGCCAACGTCAAAGTAGCCTCGAACGATACCGAGTTGGCGAACGCTGTAGAGCGTCTGCTGGGCAAAACCCTTGCCGAAATCCAGACCATCGCCAAGGAAACCCTTGAGGGCAACCTCCGTGGCGTGCTCGCCTCGCTGACGCCGGAAGAGGTCAATGAGGACCGGCTCAAGTTCGCCAAAGAACTGCTCGGCGAGGCCGACAACGACCTCAGTGCCCTGGGCCTCCAACTCGACACGCTCAAGATCCAGAGTGTGGAAGATGATCGGGGCTACCTTGATGCCATCGGGCGGCAGCAGACGGCGCACATCCTTGCGGCAGCAGAGATCGCTGAGGCTGAGAAAAACGAAACGGCCCGCCTCGCGCAGGCCAAAGCCGATAAATCGGTTGCAGAGGCTGAGAATGAAGTACGGCTGGTGCGGGCACAACTCGCTGCTCAATCCGAAGCGGCTGAGGCGCGGGTTGACGTGGCTGCGAAAACCGCCGAAGCCATTGCCCAACAGGAACTGGCGGAACAGGAAATCTTGCTGGCTGAGAAACGGCAACGAGCTACCATCGTCGTCGTCGCCGAGGCCGAGCGCAAAGCTAGAGAAGAAGTCGCCATCGGCGAGGCTGCCAAGATCCTTGAAAACGGCAAAGCCGAAGTCGAAGTGCTGCGCCAGAAACTGGAACTGTGGAACCAGGCAGGCACCGACGCCGAGCGCCTCTTCCTCATCCAGATGCTGCCCGACATCCTCTCGCAGATCGTCCATACGGTGGACAACCTGAAGATCGACAAGCTGACGGTGGTGGACAGCGGCAGCGGCCAGGGCGTACCGAGTGTGTTCAACCAGATAGCCGGCTCCACGCCCGCACTGCTCGAAAGCCTCAAAGCCTCCACCGGCATCGATATCGCCGGGATGCTGAGCGGGGCTGCGTCTTCCTCAGCAGGCGGGAAGTCAAACGTCAAAGAGGAGCCCCCTGCTGGCGACGGTAGCCTTTGATGGATACCTGCTCAAATTGATTGACAACCGTAGGGACACGGCAAGCCGTGTCCCTACGGTCATTTATCACATCACTTCACCAGCGTCATTGTCCTCGTCTCGAAGCGGGATGTGCCCTCTCTCGGCTTCAGGATGAGCCGGTAAAGGTACGTGCCGCTCGCCAGTCCGGCTCCGCTGAAAACAACC
>DATGCC010000578.1:0-8771 GCA_035312345.1 Rhodothermales bacterium | reverse complement strand
GATATAGGTTATACCGAAATAGCTCTTTGAACTCAAAATATCTTCTGATTTTTCTTTCCTGCTTATTTTTTTTAAAGACAGCCCAATGATATTCGGCTAGCAATTCAATGCATGCTCTAGCATGATGGTATGCTGCCAGATATGCGCCTCGCTCATAGCATCCTATAAATCCCCATCCCTCATTCAGCATTTTGGAGAGTAGATCACCACTAAAGCGGTGCAACCTATCCTTAGCGAACAGAACATGGTCAACTTCATAACTTGCTTGTAATAGAACACAATACAGATGAGGCAACCTTGATCGCTGAATTGGCTCTTGTAGTCTTTCAATAAATGCTTCGTACTTTTCGACTAACACTACATCTATCGGGCAATTGTCAGGCAATTTCATTGGCGTCTCCATCTATCATATTCAGATTAACGACGAATCGCTCACCGCCGCCAGAACGCGGAGACGAACAGGATCAGCACGGTGAAAATCTCCAGGCGGCCCGCCATCATCAGGATCGACAGCACCCACTTGCCCACGGCGGGGATGTGCTAGTCCAGATGATCCAGGTCATTCAAATCCTTTAGCCTGCCACTGGCACGTTTATTCTCCTTCAACTTCTCCAGGCTGATGATGTTGACCGTTACATCGTCCCACGTTTCCTCAATGCGGGAGGCGTAACAGTCGTCAAACTCGACCCCTGAAACCGAGGTCAGCAACTCAATTTGCATCGGTGGTAAGCCCAGGCGTACGATGCGCTCCTTGCGCAAGAACAAGTCCGGCTTTAGTTCGCTGACCCTGAACCCGAACGCCTCAAGTACCTCTACGGCTCGCTCTGCATTCTGCCGGTCGCGCTGAAGCCAGATATCCATGTCCGCTGTTGCTCGCACGTACCCGTGATACCCCACCGCATACCCGCCGATGAGCAGGTACTTCACCTCATGCTCGCTCAACAATCTCAAGAACGCGCTGAAGTCGGGTGGAAGCGGGATCGTAGCCATAAAGTACCTGCCGGGTTGTCTCCACTGCTTCGAGCCGCTCGTGAGGCGATTTGCCACGCCAATACCGCTTCTCCTCTTCGTCCTGCTCCCTAAGCGAGACGATGGAAAAAGCACGCCGATCGACATTGAACTTGTTCTTATCCATGACTGGCAACGTACAGGTTTCGCCTTCGAGAAGCTATAACGGCGGAAAGGGTCTCTCAGGTTCTTTCGACTGCACCTCACCGCCGCCAGAACGCGGGGACGAACAGGATCAGCACGGTGAAAATCTCCAGGCGGCCCGCCATCATCAGGATCGACAGCACCCACTTGCCGACGGCAGGGATGTGGGCGTAGTTCTCCGTCGGGCCGAGCGTGCCGAAGGCAGGGCCGATGTTGCCCACGCTGGAAATAGACGCACCGATGGCGCTCAGCAGGTCCAGCCCCAGAAACGCCATCAACGCGGTGCCGATGGTGATGGCGGCGATGTAGAGCACGATGAACGATAGCACGTTGCGCATCACGTCTTGCGAGACGACCTGCCCGTTGAGGCGGATCGGCAGCATGGCCTGCGGGTGGATGAGTTGCTTGATCTCTTTGAACGAGTTCTTGAAGACCAGCACATGGCGCACCACCTTCACGCCGCCGCCTGTTGATCCCGCCATGCCGCCCACAAAAAACAGCAGAAAGATCGTCATCACCGCCAGCGGCGGCCAGACTTCGTAGTCGGCGGTGCCAAAGCCGGTGGTGGTGATGATGGCGGTGGCCTGAAACGCGCCGTAGCGCAGCGCCTCCCCGAAAGAAGCGTAGCCCTCGAAGACGCCCTGGATGTTCTCCGCCCGCAGCAGCACATTGGCAACAGGTTGCCAGGTGCCCAGCGTGATGAGCAGCGTGGCGGCGATGGTGATGCCGGTGTAGACCTTAAACTCGGTATCCCGAAAGACGGTGATGGTCCGGCCCCGCAACAGCCGGTAGTGCAGCGCGAAGTTCACCCCGGCAAGAAACATAAACACGGTGATGACCCAGTCGATGTAGGCCGAGTTAAAATCTGCCACCGAGCCATTCTGCGTCGAGAAGCCGCCCGTCGCCATCGTGGCAAAGGCGTGGTTGACGGCGTCGAACAGGCTCATTGCCGGGAGCAACAGCAGTATCTCGATGACGGTGATGCCGACGTAGATGAGCCAGAGCCGCTTGGCCGTCTCGCGGATGCGCGGCGTGAGCTTGTCAGCAGACGGACCGGGCACCTCGGCTTTGAAAAGCTGCATCCCGCCGACGCCGAGGATCGGCATGATGGCGAGCGTGAGCACGATGATGCCCATGCCGCCCAGCCAGTGCGCGAGGCTGCGCCAGAAGAGGAAAGCATGAGGCAGGTCTTCGATGGCTGGCGTATCGGCTCCGCCCAGGATGGTTGCGCCCGTGGTGGTGAAGCCACTCATCGTCTCGAAGAACGCATCCGTAAACGACTCCAGTACGCCGCCGAGCACGAACGGCACGCCGCCCATCAGCGAGAGGACGAACCACGCCAGCGCCACGATGGCAAACCCCTCGCGCACGCGCAGGTCTTGCTGCGTCCGCCCATTGAAATACCACGCTGCCCCGCCGATGCCCATCGACAGCAGCGCCGTTGCCCCGAAGCTCCACCACGCCGCCTCGCCGTAGATCAGCCCCACGCCCATCGGCGCAAGCAACGCGATGCCGAGAAAAAACAGCAACGCACCCAACGTGGCAATGACGGCTTTGAGGTTGAGAATCATGGTTGGGGTTGGTTACAGATTAGCAGGTTACAGGTTGGCAGGGTTGGTTGCTAAAGAGAACCTGTAACCTGAAGCCGAGCCCTTCGACTGCGCTCAGGACAGGCTCCGCGAGGCAACCTGACAAACCTGCAACTAGCGCTTGTCAAAATACCGCTCAACGTCGGCGATGGAGCCGGGGAGGACGAAGACGATGCTGCGGTCACCGGGATGGATCTCGGTCTGGCCCGTCGCCACTTCGAGGTCGCCGTTGGTGTGAACGACCGCGCCGACAAGCATGCCGCCGGGCAGCGACAAATCTTTCAGCGGATTCTTCGTTACTTTGGATCGCTTGCCTGCTTCGATCTCCAGGATCTCGGCGTCGAGCCCGTGGACCGTAGCGACGCTGAGGACGTGCTTGCCACGCAGAAACCGCAGGATCTCGCGCGAGACGGCCAGCTTCTTGCTCACCGCGGCATCCAGCCCGATGCTCTGGCTGATGGGAATGTAGGCTCCCTTCGAGAGCAACGCCACTGTTTTCTTGACGCCTAGGTGCTTCGCCATCAGGCAGGTCACGAGGTTCGATTCTTCGTCGTCGGTGACGGCGACAAAGGCGTCCATCTCGCCCAGCCCCTCCAGCACCAGCAGATCCACATCGGTCGCATCGCCGTGGATGACAAGCACATCGGGTAGTTTTTCAGAGAGCACCTGCGCCCGCTCGCGGTCCGGCTCAATCAGCTTGACGCGCTTGTGCTTCGACTCGCTGAGTTGCATTGCGATTTTGGCCCCGACCATCGTCCCGCCGAGCACCATCACATGCTGAATCTTATCGTCACTCTTGCCCATGTAACGCGCCACATGCGGCATCACCTTGGGCCGCGCCAGCACAAACACCTGATCGTTGCGACGGATTTTCTCGTTTCCTCTCGGCAAGATCGTGCGGATGCCGCGCCCAATCGCCATAATGCGGAATGTGAGGTGGGCATTGTCGAGCGCGATCTCTTGCAGCGTCTTGTCGATAACGGGCGCGTCCGGGTCGATGCGCATGCCCACAAGTTGAAGCCGCTCGCCGCAGAAGGTGAGCACATCGGTGGCGCTGGCCCGGCGGATGAGCCGCGTCACCTCGGCAGCGGCACTCTCTTCGGGATGGATGACCAGATCCACGCCAAAGTCCGTCGCCTTGAGCACAGACTTGCCCCGCGAGAACTCGTCGGAGCGGATGCGCGCGATGGTTGTCTCCACGCCCAGCCGATCGGCCATCATGCAGGCAATGACGTTGACCTCGTCGATGGCGGTCACGGCGATCATCATGTCAGCATTACGCACGCGGGCCTGCTCCATGATCTCCGCCGAGGTGCCGTTGCCGTGCAGCGCCATCACGTCCAGCTTGTCGCGCACGCGGTCGAGCGCGTCGTTGTCCTTGTCAATGACGACGACATCGTGCTGCTCCTGCGCTAGGATGCGTGCCACATCAAACCCTACCTCTCCGGCTCCTACAACGATGATTCTCATGGGGTCATCCCGTTAGCGTGAGTCGGAACAACGTTGTGTAGTAGCGGACCCGCAGGAGTCGCCAAATGCCAGATGATCATGATGCGCATGCGAAGTGGAAAGCCAGAGAACGAACCTTTGACTGCGCAAGATAGGCTGGCGTTTCGCGGATTTCAAAGCAGAAATCGCTAAAAAAACCCTTTTCGCGGGATTCTCAGGGATTTGTGCAATTTCTTCGTTACGCGCCTGTCTTGATCCCGAACTGACGGGTATGCTAAACCGCCTCTCTTTGTGAAATAGACCGATGGGCGACTATGAACAAGCCGAAAGAACCGGATAAAAACGATCATACAGCCAGCGAGGCGCAACAACCCGAGATGCAGTCGGATGGCCTCTCCTTTGAAGCCGAACCAACCGGCCTCGACAACACCGACACCCCCGCCACGACCGACGCGGGCGAGCCAGAACGCTTCGACACAAGCCAGGGGGCTACCACTTCGCGCCCCGGCTATACGCCTGGCCCGGATGAAGCCTCAGATACCCAGGCTGCGGCCCGGCCCCGGGGCCTCTCCTCCATCGTCCTGCTGATCGTGCTGGCGATGCTGCTGATCGTAGCCCTCTTTCTGATCTTTGGATGATCGATTCAGGCTTTCTTACTGAACGCCGACTTACTGCACACCGACCACGCCCTGCACCGCCTCAATCATCTTGGCTGAATCGTAGCCGACGCCTTCCTTAAACACCAGTGTCACGGTGCGAATCTGGGCAGGATCGTCCTCCAGATTGCCACTGAGGACAACAAGGTCGGCCCGTTTGCCCACTTCGACGCTGCCCGTCTCCTCATCGATGCCGAGCACCTTGGCACCGTTCAGACTCATAATCTGGACCACCTCAATCGACGTAAAGCCCGCCTCGTGCAGCAGTTCAAAATTGCGCTGGTCACCGTAGCCGGGCAGGGCTCCACCGATGCCGGTAGGATCGACGCCCGCCGCCAGCGTACCACCGGCCTCCACAAAGCGATAGTCGTATTCCTGTGCCTTCGCAAAGAGCCGCGCCCAGAAGTCGCCGCCCTGCTCTTTGATACGCTCGCGTGTGGCGAGATACTCCTCACGCACCTCGGGCGACAACGCATCCAGCACACGTTGCTCAATGGGTGGGCGGTCTGGCACGATGAGTTCGTAGACAGCCAGTGTTGAGGTCATCGGCACGTCGTTTTCGATCATCGTGCGGAAGGTCTCCTGCACGGCTTCGCTATCGAGATCCACTTCGAGCAGCGAGTTGCGGAAGTCATTCGGGCAGGCATCGGCGGGTTTGTCGGCGTCGTAGTCGGTGTTGGTAAAGAAGCCGTGCTCCAGATTGTCGATGCCGAGTTCGACGGCTTCGGTGAAGCTAACGGAGCAAAGGTGCCCCGTCACCTTGAGGCCGTGCTTATGCGCTTCGTCAATGGCAGCACCCAGTTCTTCGCGGGTGATGAGCGTGTAGGCCTTGAACCAATCAACGCCCTCTTCAGCCCAGTAGCGCACCACGCGGCGGGCGTCCTCAGGGCCGCGCAGGCGCGTCATGTAGGTCATCCCCTCGCCCCCTGTGAGGTAGGGTCCGGTGATGAACAGGCGTGGCCCGGCCTGCTCGCCGCGCTCGATGGATCGCTTCAGGTTGATCTCGCTGTAAGGGGCGTAGCTGCCCGTAGTGCGAATCGTGGTGACGCCGGAGCCCAGGTACAGCAGCGGCGCGCTGAAGTTGAGTTGAACCCGGCGGCTGGCGGTTGTGTAAAACGTGTGGTTGTGCAGCCCGATGAGACCAGGAATGACGGTGTGACCCGCCAGATCCAACACCTCTGCCCCGGCAGGCACCTCCACCTCATCGTTCGCTCCGACCGCAGTAATCCGGTCGCCGTCTACGACCAGGGTCTGATGCGCGCGGGCAGGAGCACCCGTGCCATCAATCACCGTCACGTCGCGCAGCACAACGACAGGCGCGTCTACGCTGATGAATGCACGTACATCGTCAGAAAAGTCGGGCCGTTGCGCCAGGGTGGGCCCGGCAACCAGCATAAGGGCGAAGAGAAGCAGAAGCGTGCGCATAGTCATTAAGCGTTTAAGGATTGAAGATTTAAGAACATGGAGCTGAGATTGTTGAAGGATCAAAAGCTACCGTGATGGTCCAGATAGCCCTACCACCTTCTTACCTCAACAATCCTTGTTCTGCAATCGGGAATCAACTCACTCCACCGAAAACACCATCTTCATCCCGGAAGACAGATGTTCGGCAATGTGGCAGTGGATCATCCAAGCGCCGGGGTTGGCGAGGTCGAGCAGAATATCTGCCGTCGCCCCG
Source organism: Rhodothermales bacterium (assembly GCA_035312345.1). Classification (GTDB taxonomy): domain Bacteria; phylum Bacteroidota; class Rhodothermia; order Rhodothermales; family DATGCC01; genus DATGCC01. The sequence continues at coordinate 2,247 of DATGCC010000578.1, read as the reverse complement.
GCGGGCAACAGCATCGTGTCTTTCCAGACCAGGTTGTCGCTGGGAACGCCATTGACGGAAAGCACCAGGAAGCGCTGCCCGTGAATGTGTACCGGGTGCTGCATTGCATGAAAAGCCTCGCGTTCGTTTCTCAGGCGCAACTTGACCACATCTCCCTGACGAAAACGCCAGTCGATGTCCATGTTTTCGAGGCCCGTTGCCGGGTCGCGGAGGATCCAGCGTACCTCGGTGCCGGTCGAGATCCAGTTCATCATTGGCATCGTGCCGCTCCATTCAACGGGGTTGGCATAGATCGCATCGATCCGCATGAGTTGACGCACAGGCAGCGGCACGCCAGGAGCCTCAACGGTTAGCACCAGTTCGTGATCGACAGGCCGGTCGAAGGCAGCACGGTAGGCGTTGATGTCGGTTATCGTGTCAACATGCTCACGCAATCGGGCAAATGGCTCGGAGAAATCCTCAGCCACAGGCTGCTCATCAACCTGAATCTGAGCGAGCGTATCGACTTCGGCCACAAACTGCCCCAGGCGATGGTTGACGGCCTGCACACGGTTCATCAACGGCACGAGGCCTGCCTCTGGAAACTGCACTTCCACAATGTACCGCTCTGCCGGGGCCAGCACCACGCTCTCAGCCCACACCTCACGCTCGAACAGGCCCACATCTGAGCCAATGACTTTGATGGGCAACCCGCCGAAGGATACGTTAAAAGTACGCGTATTCGCCACATTTGTCAGAAAAAACCGCACCACCTCGCCGCGCGGCACCTCCAGCGCGAAATCCGGCTCGCCGTTGACGAGAAAGACGTTGCCAAAGCGCCCCATCATCGTAAAGTTGGATGCTTCGGTGCCGTAGGGAATAATTCCCTCGTCGCCGAGGAGCAGGTCGTCCAGCATCAACACTTCTTCGCGATTAACCGGACTGAAGTAGTCCTCCTGGGCCGGACGGACGAGCAAGTTGCCGTAAAGACCTAGATCCTGGAAGATATCTTCGCGGTGGTGCGGGTGGTACCAGTAGATCCCGGCATCTCGAAAATAAATTTCGTAGGTAAACGAACCACCCGGCTCGACCGGCTCCTGTGTGACGCCGGGCACGCCGTCGAAACGGTTGTTGAGACGAATGCCGTGCCAGTGAATGGCTGTCGGCCACGATGTGTGGTTCGTAAACTCGACGACGACGGTGGCTTTTTCGGGCACGTAGATGAGCGGACCGGGATGCTGTCCATTGAAACCGTACATCACAAGGTCACGCCCCCGGATGCGGCGACGGACAAGGTCCGCATCGAGAGCAAGCGTGTCGCCATCGCTCAGGCGAACGAGTTGGCGCGGGCGTACTTCGGGGATGGCTCCTGTGGCTTCCGGCAGAAACGGCGCGACGGCGGGTATGCGGCCCTGCATCCCTGGCAGCATCGGAATGTCGGGACGCATGGGTGGCATCGGCCAGGCACCGGAGGTATGATGGGCGTGGGGATCATTTGCCGCATCAGGCGGCAGCATCGCCGCCGGAGCCGACGTAACGAGGTCATGGACCTCCATCAGGCTACTCGGCGAACGGGCACGCAGGACCAGTTTGCCCGTACGGGTCGTCACCTCCGGCGAGGCTTCTGCCGTCACCAGAATCAGAAACTTGTTGAATGCCACCTCACCGAGCGCAAACTGCCCATTGCCAACGGTGCCAAGCTTTACGACGGGATCGAGCACAGGCGTTGTGACCCAGGCTACAAAAGCCGTGTAGGGACCAAGGGTCGCGGGGTCAGGTAGCCCTTCGATGGCAAAGGTGAGATCGTAGCGCAGGTGTCCATCCGGCGTCACTGCCACACTGAACGGCGAACGACCTCGTCCCATCGCGACCGTCGCTGTCGCCCCACCGACGGCTGGCGTCGGCACCAATTCGAGGCAATAGAGTGAGGTGCTAACGGCATCCTGCTCAGCAGTCTGCATATCACAGGGGGCCGACTGCGCAACGGCTCTGGCCACGAGAAATACAGACAGCCCGGCAACCAGCAGAAAGACCCGCATGAAGCACCGCATAGAGAAGGTGGGAAAGGCAAGAGTAGCTTGCCCTAGACCTTACTAAATCGAGACCTGCAAAGCAATAGAATGGGAGATTGTTCGATCTTTCCGAAATCGTCCATCCTAATAAACCCGCTCACGCCACCAGCGGCAGGCGAATCCAGAACGTAGTACCCTCGCCTTCTTCTGTCTCGAACCCGATCTCGCCGCCTCGCTCTTCGATACCTTTGCGCAC
>DATGCC010000577.1:0-9051 GCA_035312345.1 Rhodothermales bacterium | reverse complement strand
ATCCCTCCGGCACCATTTCCGTGATGACGTATTCACCGGGTTCGAGATCGTCGAAGGTCATCGAGCTTTCTACGTCATCGTTGTCATCTGGCACGGCATCGTCCAGAACGAACGGAACCTGCGCCAGGGTGGCTTCTACCTCGACTTCTTCCTCGACTTCTTCCTCGAACTCGAAGGGGAAGTCGGTGCCATCCGCCGGGTTGGCATCTTTGACGATGGTGATAGACGACAGCTGGATGTTGGTGAAGATACAGGTGACATTGTCGCCGCCACTCACCGTGATTGCCACGCCATCGGTGATGGGCGAGATGTCGCCGCCCTCGCAGTCGATGTCGTCCAGTTGCCAGCCAGCGGGTATGGTCTCGGCCACATTATAGGTACCCGGTGCCAACTCCTCGAAGACCATCGTATCGCTGAAGGGGTCGGCATCGTCGGGGTCGGCATCGTCGAGGGTAAAGGAGCCGAGGTCGCCCGTGAAGGCGAAGTCAGTGCCTTCGTCAGGGAAAGCGTTTTTCGTGATGGTGATCTGCGCGGTTTCAGGAACGAACTCAAACGCGCCAATGTCGGGCTCTGCCGTGGAAGAGCCATCGCCGTCCTCAACACGGTTGAAGCCCATGCCGCGCTGGTCGGTGGTCAGGCCATCTACTTCGGTCGGGTCTGCCGTGTCGATGGCCGGGCTTGTCTCCATCAACGCTTTCGTCTGCGTTGCCCCGCCGTTGTCGGCCAGCGTTTCGAGCTGGGGGTCGGCGGTGCTGGCGAAGGAGCCATCATAGCCTGTCTCGCTCTCTATCAGGTTGCCGCTGCCGTTGGCTGTTTCCGTGCCAGCGTTCTCGGTGGTGCTGACGAAGTCGGTCGTGGTGCCGCCGCCGGGCAGCATCGAGTTGGAGAAGATGCTGTTGAAGATTTGCGCAAAGGAGTTTGAACCACCCTGGGCTTTGGCCGCCTGTTCACCGGCAATCACTTCGCCTACGGCATAGATGCCGCCGCCTTCGTCGGCAGTGTTGTCGTCGAAAGTAGCGTGCCGTACTTCTATCATGCTGTTATAGGCGAAGACCGCGCCGCCGAGGCCGCTGCCGTCTTCACCTTCCGTGCCTGAGATATCCGCTACGCCAGCTGTGCCACCCTGTGCTACGTTGCTGGTAAAGGTGCTGTTGAGGATCGTCAGGAAGCCTTCATCCACGAAAATAGCACCGCCGAGGCCACCGCCGCCGCCGCCCACACCGCCAGCAGAGCTGGATCCATCGATAGCGCTTGCGCCGCCCGCGCCACCCCCGATACCCCCATTGCCACCAATCTCGACAACATTCGGGCCGGTGAGAATTAAGCCATCGGCACCGCCGCCACCGCCGCCGCCGCCGATGCCACCCATGCCGCCTATACCTGCGTCACCGGGATCACCGAAAGGGTCGGCTCCGCCGCCGCCGCCACCGCCGCCGAGGAAGCCATCGTCGCCGCTTTGGGCAGATCCTCCGCTGGCTCCATCGCCGCCATCCCCGCCTTCGTTGGTACCGCCATTGCCTCCAGAGAGGTCGTCGCCCGGATCGCCATCGCCACGTAGACCACCACCGCCACCGCCGCCGAAGGCACCCTCGACAGCCGCGGTTGTGACACCGCCGTTGCCGCCTTGGGCCGTGTTGCCCGTGAAGGTACATTGCTCGACCGTGAGGTCGCCGTTGCTGACGAAGATGGCTCCGCCCAGCCCGGCCGAGCCGCCACCGGCTCCGCCAAAGTTCGACGCCCCGCCATCGAAGCCCTGGGCCACACCGCCGTCGAGGGTGAGGTTGCGTAGGGTCAGGTCGCCAAAGGCATCGTCTCCATTGTTATCGACGTAGAAAAGGCGTCCGCCCGTCGTCGGGATATTTTGCGTGATGGTCAGGCCCGGTGCATCCACGCCATCTATGGTCATCGTAGTGGTGATCTCCAGGGCCGAGAACCCATCGCTGGTATCGCCGACTTCGGTAAGCGTGATGGTAGCTCCCGCAAGGCTCGCGTCAAAGAGGATGAGGTCGTTGCCGGGTGTGGTGTCTGGCGTACACTCACCAACCGTGGTGTCGTTGTTGGCGGCTTCTACGGCTTCGCGCAGGTCGCAGGTGCTATTGCCATTGAGGCTACCGAGGGTGCCATCGGCAGAGCCATCCACTGTGAACGTAGCCTGTGCCCAGGTCGAAGCTGGGAGGGAAAGCACGCTAAGCAGAAAGAAAAAAGCGGCAGCATAGTAACGGATAGTCATAGGCCGTAGTCGCGTAAGAACAGCGGGTAGGAGGTTACTACTAAAAAGAACTTTTACCAAAGCCTGTGGGGGGATGCCGCTTTACCAGCATACTGTATTTGGTAGCAGAACCACCTCAGAAGATAGGTGCCTGCAACTGCCGAAGATAGAAAGCGAAAAGCTATAAATCCAGGGAGTTTATAGAACAGTAATGCCTGATTTATGGTGAGGAGTCGGGCCTTGCTGGTGGGTGTTGTGGGGGGGTACTATTTCGCATGGCTGTGCCGTATGCAATGTAACGGGTTCTTGCCAGATAAAAGCAGGCCGGTATTAGATTGGTCGGAACGCATACGCAGCCTCATCGTCAAGCCTTTTCCTGTCCTTTTGTCCCAACCGAGTGTCCGATGAAGCAGAAGATTCACGAATACAACAGCGATGATATCGAAGTGCAGTATGATGTCGTGCGTTGCATTCACGCAGCGGAATGTGTGCGAGGCCTGCCTCGCGTCTTTAACCCCAATAAGCGCCCCTGGATCGACCCTGATGAAGCGAGTGCCGCCGCCATCGCCGAAGTGGTGACGCGTTGCCCTACCGGAGCCTTGCACTTTACGCGCAAGGATGGAGGATCTCCAGAAACCCTACCTGACACGAATACCATCACCATCGCCCCGGACGGCCCGCTCTACCTGCGTGGCGACATTGAAGTGACTACCCCAGATGGTACAACGCTGCTCAAGGACACCCGTGTAGCGCTGTGCCGCTGCGGCGCGTCGGAGAACAAACCCTTTTGCGATGGCAGCCACGCCGAAGCCGGTTTCGAGGACCCCGGCGTCTACCGCGATGTGCAGGTGAAGCCCCCTGAAAACAGATCTGAGACAGGCCCGCTAACGGTGCAGCCGTCTAAAGATGGTCCCTTTTTGATGCAGGGAGTCTTTGAACTGTGCAGTGCGGGCGACCAGGAGCCCGTGCCCGCTCGTCAGACTGCGCTCTGCCGCTGTGGGCAGTCTGCCAACAAGCCCTTCTGCGATGGCTCGCACAGGCAGGCCGGATTCAAAGATGGCTAAAGCGGGCAAATCCTCGTTCTCGCTACCGTATTCGGTGTAAGGCGCGTGTGGCGGTGCGAGTCCCCATGCGGACGCGGGCATAATACATCCCACTCGGCAGATCCAGCGTGTCAAAATAGACTTCGTGTACACCGCGCTGGTGCAGGCCCTCGGTCAGCGTCATCAGGTGGCGGCCCAGCCCATCATAGAGCGCCACCGTTGTGGGCATCGTTTCCGTCAGTTCGTAGCGGATCAGTAGATAATCGTTGAACGGGTTGGGGTAGGTTTCGATGCGGAGCTGGTTCGCGTCGGGCGGGCCTGTCAGGTAATCTGTCCAGAGTTCGGCAGCGAAGCCGTCGTCGGTGCGGCGGATGTTAGTAAGGGTCAGCTTTTCGTCGAGCGCGAAGTTCTGGTGGTAGAAGAAGCCGGGCAGGGTGTACGGCGCGTAGGTGTCGCCGGGCGTGTAGGCCGTGCGGTAGGTGCCACCCACCCGAAAGGCTTTCATTTCGTTGGACGGGCCGGACCGGAACGGCGAGAGCCGCCGGCCGAGGCCGTTGTTTTCAAGGCTCGAATAGGTCTGGTCGTCGTGGATATAGGTGAGGTTGCCGCCGCACAGCGGGTTGCCCGGTTCAGGTGCTTTGTAGAGGTACAGCCCTTCTTCCGGCAGAAAAATATCGCCCTGGTCGCCATCGTCGTTGCGATAGAAGGGTGCATTGGGGTCGTCGGGGTTAGGCGGGCTGTCCCAGAAATTATTCCAGCGCCGGGCCTCCACAATCACATCGCCGCACTGGTCTGTGCCCAGCCGCAGGCGAAAAACCTGGCCGGATTGTAGCGCGTCGGGGAATGTCGCGTCCAGGCGGCCCAGTGCAGGCAGGTCCATCGAGACCACCTCGGCCCAGCCCAGCTTGATGCGGTCGCCCGCGCTCATCGTCAGGCCCGAGCCCGTCATGACGCCGATGCAGTCCGAGTCGGGCGAGAGGGCACTTTCGCAGGTGTGGTAGAATCCAAACTGGCGGTGGCCCACTTCATGCGCGATGATGCGTACGGCCTGCTTCCGCGTCAGCGCATTCACTGTGATGCCTGAGCCGCTCGTCAGGTTGTCGATCACACGCAAGCCGCCCAGCGTGACCGGAGCCGACGCGAAGGCATCCGTCGTCGGATCTCTAAAATCAGTAGGGTCACTCGGGCGCAGCACATGGTCGACGCCGAACGAGGTGATGGACGACCCGGCGATGAGTTCATTGTTGTCACTGCGGCGCAGTCGGGGTAGCGTGAGGTCGCGGTGGATCAGGATGATGAGGTCGAAGATGCCATCCGGCCCATAGGTGTTGGTGCCGTTGCGGTAGGTGTCGAGCGCGGCGAGGTTGAGGCCGTCCGGGTTGTCGTCAAAATAGGTTTGCAGTTCGTCGGACGTAAGAACTTCGTGGGCCAGCGCCACGGCTCCATTCTGAAAGTCGCCCCGGTTCGTGTGGTACGCATCGACCGGCTGCTCGGGGATGTAGACGCGGGGATAGATGTAGCCGCTGAGGTGAAACTGCCCCTGCGACATCAGGTCATAAAACGCGCTGAGCGAACCCTCATCGAAGGCAGCGGGATCGGTGCCGGGCGGGGCTAGGAGGCGGTCGCCTTCGGCCCAGGCGGGCAGGCTGCGTTCCGGTCCCAGGCTGCGCTCGTGCGGCCACTCGGTTTCTGGGTCACTGCCAAAGTCGCCCGTGCCATCAGGCACATCGGCGTGCTGCACGAAAATCACCAGCGCATGCACCGCACCATGGTTGGGAAACGCCAGCCGCGCTCCAGGCCGCGAGGTATCAGGCTCGGCGGGCGTTTGCGCTCCAGCATTCGTGCAAACCATCATCCAGAGCAGCAGGATCGAAAGGCGGCATGCGAAGTGCGAAGTGCGAAATGGAAAGTGTGGACACATCACGGATTCCACCGATACGTTTGAAGGTGTTTGGTTATCAAGTTGCAGGTTGACAGGTTTATCAGGTTTTGCTCCCAAACGCCCATCCTCCTCCACCCCCATCCTCAAATCAGCCGCTTTGCACATTTTCGGTAAACAACTGTTCCAGCGTGGCTTCGGGGTTGCGGGTGCGCCCGGCGTGGACGTCGGAGCATTGCAGCACAGCAGAGCGCGGCGTAGTGAGCCAGTGGAAGCGCTCGGACGGCGGCAGCAGCGCGATGGGCGCTGCATCAGTGGCCCCTTCGCAGATGCGCTGATAGGCGTTGAGAAAGCGATCCAGCAGGTCCATGTCGAGGTTCGGGCAGCGCCGCGAGAGGCGGCCCCGGTCCAGGTGGAGGTGGGCACCAAGGAAGCCCGCTGTGCGGGCGTGCATCACTACGCCGATGTTGTAAAACATGCCCAGATGGACATGGGGCACCACGCGCACAATGGCGTAGTCGTAGTCGATCCAGTCGCGGACGGGCGCAGGGAGGGGCGGCGTGCTCATCGGCGGTAGGGAAGCGATTGGATAGGCGCGGTGCGTTGCTGTTCCTGGGCGCGGCTGGCTTCTTCGACGAACGTGCGCGGGCCGTGCAACCGTTGGGAAAGGTAGGCGAAGTAGGCATCCCGGTTGGCGTCGGCCGACTCAAATGGCGGCGTGCGGCCTTCAGGAGCGTCCATCAGCAATGCCTCGGGTACCAGGGCCAGTACGTTGCGCAGCACCTCGTCATTGAGCAGGCCGGTCATCGCAGCGTCAGCCTCGGCCAAATCCCCTGCCAGCGGCAGCAGCACATGGTCCTTGATCTGCGCAAACGGCGTGTGAATGCGCGTCTCGTCCAGTCCTTCCCAGTTGTGGTGGAAATACAGCGCTGCGCCGTGGTCGATCAGCCAGAGGCGACGGTCCCAGATCATCAGGTTGGGGTTGCGCGGCGTACGGTCGATGTTGGTGGTAAAGGCGTCGAGCCAGACGATGTGCGCCGCCATCTCGGGCGAGACAAATTCCGCTACAGCCACCGGGTCGAAGTTGAATGCGCCATCGAGGTACCGCATCCCCACGTTCAGGCCCCGGCTTCCTTGGAGAATGTCCTGAATTTCCGGATCACGCTCGGTGCGTCCGAAGACGGCATCCAGGTTCAACAGCGCAAGGTCTGGTACGGGCAAATCGATGCGCTGGGCCAGCAGACCCACCACCAGTTCCGCAATCAGCGCCCGTGCGCCCTGCCCGGCCCCACGAAACTTGGCGACGTACAGCCCACCGTCTTCGGTGTCGAGCACGGCAGGCAGCGATCCGCCCTCACGGAGCGGCACCACGTAGCGCGTCGCAGTGTAGGTCGGGATCATCATAGGCGTATTGCAGAAAGAAAAATAGCAAAGGGGGAGGACGCCTCTAAACTGGCAAGCCATCAGGGATGTTGCCGGGTGAGCGGTGCAGGCTGGACGTCCAGCGAAAACTGCCCGCCGATGTTGAGCACATGCAGGCGGTCTGCCAGGTTGTGCTCCCTGGCAACGTGCTGGATGAGCGCAGGCGGCTCTTGCAACAGTTCATCGGCGAGGTCAAAGGTGCCCCAGTGGGTCGGGATGAAATGCTGCGCCTCCAGGTCGAGGAAGGCTCGCAGGGATTGCGCCGGGTCCATGTGGACGGGTTCCATGAACCAGCGCGGGGCATATGCGCCAATGGGCAGGAGGGCGACTTCTGGAGCTCCGAGCCGCTCGCGGATGGTGCTGAACAAATCAGCATAGCCCGAATCACCTGCGAAGTAGATCGTCAGGTTGTGCCCCTGGTTTTCGAGATACCAGCCCGCCCACAGCGTGCTGTTGCGATTGAGCAGGCCGCGCCCGGAAAAGTGCATCGCCGGGGTACAGTGAAATCGCCAGCCGCCGAGGTCTATGTATTGCCACCAGTCCAGCGCCTGTACTTGCCGGGCTCCCCATTGCTTCACAATTGCGTCCGTGCCGAGCGGTGTCAGAAAAACAGGGTCGTGCTGCCGGGCAAGGCGTGGGATGGCGTCGGCGTCGAGGTGGTCGTAGTGATCGTGCGAGAGGAGGACGTAGTCGAGGGGCGGCAGGTTGTCCAGCGACAGCGCCGGTGGTGTCTTGCGGGCCGGGCCAAGGAAAGAGAGCGGACTGGCGCGCTGGCTAAAAACCGGATCGGTGAGGATCGTCGCATCAGGCGTCTGGATGAGCATCGTCGCATGCCCGATCCAGGTGATGCGCAGGCGCTCTGGAGGCGTCGCCAGGGTTGCTGGATCTAGCGGATAGCGTGGTGGCAGTTCGTGTTTTCTCTGCTTGAGCGCACGCCGTAGCAGCCAGCGAATCACTTTGAAAAAGGAGGGCTGTTGAGCCGGGCCCCAGATATTTCGAAAGCCGCGCTCTGTATGATGCTGCTCGTGGTACCAGGGATGGGTATGTATGTGCATAAATCAGGGGCTGAGATGAAGGGCACCCAGTAGGATGATGGAGCAAATCGGGTGTTCCGCAAAGCAGCCTGTGCCGGGTCATTCTTGTTGAAACAATAAAATGAGAGCGCCTGTTTGCGTTCGTGCCATCCGTTGTTAGCTTGCAGAGGGGGTAGTTGCTTCGCTGTCACTATGCTCGCTGCGCTCGCTGTCATTTGCGCCTGCGGCGCGTCATTAGTGCCTTCGGCACATCATTGGTCATTGATGAGAGCACGACGCTTACAATGACCAATGACGCGAGCAACGCGAGCCCAATGGCCGCGCAGCCCATGACCCTGAAACCCAGATAGTATAGCATATGATATTTGTTGCCCTCGGCGATACCGATGATATTGGTGCAAGCTGTCTCTTCCTGAAAATCGGCGGGACGGGCCTCGTGCTCGACGTCGGAGCCGATCCCGAAGAAGAAGGCGTCGATAGCCTGCCGCGTTTCGATCTGATCCATCAGCACACGGGCTGGTACGTCGATCATGCCATCGTCTCACACGCCCACCACGACCACATCGGCGCGCTGCCGGTGCTGATCGAGCAGTTTCCGCACGTGCATGTCCACATGACCCGCGCCACGCGGGACCTGGCCGATTTCGTGCTGCCTGCCTCGGCCCGCTTGCAGCGCCGCCGCCTGCGCGAAGGCTCGGCTACCGCCCAGCCGCTCTTCGACGAAGATGTGCTGGAAGTGCAGAGCTATCTCTACCTCACACACGATCTCGAAACGCCATTCGACGTGACGGGCCTGCGCAACGAGACGCAGGTGACCGCCGCCTTCTACAACTCGGGCCACATCCTCGGGGCTGCCGGGGTGCTCCTGGCGTTTGACGAAGAAGGTACCGAGCGCCGCATCTTCTATTCCAGCGACACCAACATCCGCCCGCAAACCATCATGCCGGGCGGCGACTATCCCAACACACCAGTCGATGTGCTCATCCTGGAATCCACGATGGGGGCCGACCCGATTGCTGAACAGACGACGCGCCGCACGGAAGAATTGAAGTTTGGCGAGGCGATTGCACGGGTGCTCCGGCGTGACGGTACGGTGCTCGTCCCGGTCTTCGCGCTGGGCCGGGCGCAGGAGATGCTGGCGCTCATCGACCGCTACAAAGACCGTGGAGTGATTGATGAGGAGGTGCCGGTCTACACGGCAGGCGGGATGCGTGCCATTGCGGATCTGTACGACAAGACGCGCTACACCACACCGCGCCTCAATCCCGATTTCGAGGTCTTTGGCGTCTAGCAACGGCGGTTGCCCCGCAGCTACACCGCCAAGCAGAACGCGCTCGAAGGGCCGAGCATCCACGTCGTCAGCAGCGGGATGATGTTCGAGGGATCGCTCTCGAACTGGGTCGCGCAGGAGATCGTGGAGGACGAGAACAACGGCATCTTCCTTGTCGGCTTTGCCAAAGAAGA
>DATGCC010000576.1:0-14930 GCA_035312345.1 Rhodothermales bacterium | reverse complement strand
CGCTGGCTCGGTGGCACGCTGACCAACTTCCAGACCATCCGCAAGAGCATCCGGCGGATGGAAGACCTGGCGAAGATGGAGGCCGATGGGACGCTTGATCAGCTCAAGAAGAAAGAGCGCCTGATGCGTCACCGCGAGCGTGAAAAGCTGGAGCGCAACCTCAGCGGTATCGCCGAGATGGCCCGCATGCCGGGTGCGCTGTTCGTGGTAGACATCAACCGTGAGCACATCGCCATCAACGAAGCCAAGAAGCTCGGCATCCCCGTCATCGCGATGGTGGACTCCAACTGCGATCCAGATCTGGTCGATTTCATGATCCCGGCCAACGACGACGCGCATAAGTCCATTGAACTCGTCACGCGCATCATCGCCAACGCCATCAGCGAAGGCAAGAAGCAGCGCGAGATCGAAGACGCCGAGCGCAAAGCCGAGAAAGAAAAGCGTCAGGAAGACAAGAAAGCTGAAAAGACGGAAGCGTAGGTCGTAAAACCTGATGCGTAAAACGTAATCGTGCTTCGCTGAAAGGCCTTGCTATGAGCACCCTCACGCAACACGCATTACGCAACACGCTTCCCCAACAACCCGACGCGCACACCCAAGAAAATCCAACATTGAAGCAATAGACATGGCTATCTCTGCACAAGACGTAAAGCGCCTGCGCGACATGACCGGCGTGGGCATGATGGACTGTAAAAAAGCGCTCCAGGAAGCCGACGGCGACTTCGACAAAGCGGTCGAGATCCTGCGCAAGAAAGGCCAGAAAGTGGCCGACAAGCGCTCCGACCGTGAAGCCAACGAGGGCCTCATCGTGACCCAGGTCTCTGATGATGAGCAGACGGGCGTCATTGTCGAAGTGAACTGCGAGACCGACTTCGTGGCCCGCAACGATGACTTCCAGGCCTTCGCCAACGACATGGCCGACCTCGCCCTGCGCGAGCAGCCTGCCGACCTTGATGCCTTCAAAGACCTGGAGTACCAGGATGGCCGCACCGTTGGCGAGTCGATCATCGACCTGACGGGCAAAATCGGCGAAAAAATCGATGTGCGCCGCTTCGAGGTCTTGAAGAGCGACGGTGGCAAGATCGTTTCCTACATCCACCCCGGCTCGCGCCTCGGTGTGCTGGTGGACGTCCATGGCAACGGCAACCTCGACGATGCCGGACGCGACGTCGCCATGCAGGTCGCTGCGCTCAACCCGATTGCGACGACGAGCGAAGAGGTGCCGCAGGATGTCAAGGATAAGGAGATGGAAATCGCCCGCGAGGCTGCCCGCAACGAAGGCAAGCCCGAGCACATCCTCGACCGCATCGCTACAGGCAAGCTGGAGCGGTACTACAAGGACAACGTGCTCGTCAACCAGCCGTTCGTCAAAGATGCTTCGATGACCGTCGCAGAAATGCTGAAGCAGGCCGGTGCTAGCATTCGCACCTACGTCCGCTTCGCCCTCGGCGACTGAGGCGATGCGAAGTCAGATGTTCGATGGTCGAATGTAATGAACTTGCTAAACGGAAAGCCGTGCTGGTATTGACCGGCACGGCTTTCCTGTATACCACGCAGTCGTCGAATAGAAAATCGAACATCTAAACTCGAAAATCTAAAATCCAAATTGCAAAGGACTGCGGCTCGCTGTAGTTTCTTCTGTTTTGTAATCGAGAGAATAGCCTTATGGCCGAACATACCAACGGACAGCCTTCGCTGAAGTACAAGCGCGTTCTGCTCAAGCTGAGCGGCGAGGCGTTACTGGGTAAGCAGCAATACGGCATCGACCAGGAGGTGCTAACGACCTATGCCCAGGAAGTCAAAAAAGTGGTAGAGGCAGGCGTCGAGGTAGCGATTGTGATCGGCGGCGGCAACATTTTTCGCGGCGTGCAGAATGCCAACAAGGGCATGACCCGCGCCCACGGCGATTATATGGGCATGCTCGCCACGATGATCAATGCGATGGCGCTGCAAGACAGTCTCGAACAGGCAGGTCTGCAAACGCGCCTGCAATCGAGCATCAAGATGGAGCAGATCGCCGAGCCGTTCATCCGGCGGCGGGCCATGCGCCACCTCGAAAAAGGCCGCGTGGTGATCTTCGGCTCTGGCACCGGCAACCCGTACTTTACCACCGACACGGCTGCTGCCCTACGCGCCCTCGAAATCGATGCCGAAGTCTTGCTCAAAGGCACCCGTGTGGATGGTGTCTTTACCGCCGATCCCGAGAAAGACCCGACCGCCCAGCAGTACGCCACCATCCATGGCGACGAAGTCATCCGCCGCAACCTGCGAGTGATGGACATGACCGCCTTCACGCTGTGCAAAGAATCGGGGATGCCAATCATCGTGTTTAATATGAACGCACCGGGCAACCTGTTGCGGGTAGCCCAGGGCGAGCGGATAGGCACCCTCGTCCACTGGAGCACGACTCCTGCCGAAACCGAGTTTGCCCACGTCTAATTTTGTGCTAACAGAGACTCCTTTGAGAGGAACCTAACCATGCTAGACGAAGCCCTTGCCCTGATTCTGGAAGACGCCGATGAGCACATGGACAAAACCGTGGACCACCTGCGCACGGAGCTAAGCTCCATCCGCGCCGGACGCGCCACGCCAACGATGCTCCAGAACGTCCGCGTCGATTACTACGGCACACAGACGCCGCTGAACCAGATGGCAAGCGTCAGTGCGCCGCAGCCGGATCTGCTCGTGGTGCAGCCGTGGGACAAGTCGGCGCTCGGCGACATCGAACGGGCCATCATCGCCGAAAACCTGGGCCTGAATCCTGCCAATGACGGCGTGCTGATTCGCATCCCGGTGCCATCGCTGTCGGAAGAGCGGCGGCGTGATCTGGTTAAGTCAGCGCGGTCGCGGGGCGAGGAGGCCAAAATCGCTGTCCGTAACATCCGTCGCCATGCCAAAGACCAGGTCAAAACGACGCAGGAAGAGGAGAGCCTGCCCGAAGACATGCGCTACATGGCCGAAGATGAATTGCAAAAACTGACGGACGCGCATACCGACAAAATCGACCAGATCCTCAACCGCAAAGAAGAAGAGATCATGGAAGTCTGACGAAGGCCGAGGGACGAAAGTCGATTTTCGAGTGAAGCGACAGCCACACGGATCATTCGACAATCGCCCTTCGTACTTCGCCCCTTGAATAGGGGAGAGGTGCCGGAGCGGTCGAACGGGCTCGCCTGGAAAGCGAGTGTGCCCTTACGGGTACCGGGGGTTCGAATCCCCCCCTCTCCGCAAAGAAGCCGAACGTTGTTTCGGCTTTTTTCATTTGGCGTATTTTCGGGTTACCGTTTTGATGTGGCAACCCAGCCAGCAACCCTGCACCCTAAACCAGCACCCCCCTTGCGATGATTGCCAGCATGACCGGTTTTGGGCGAGGCAGCGCCCAGGTAGGCCCGATTACCGCTACCGTCGAAATGCGCTCGGTGAATAATCGCTACATCGACGTGCCCGTGCGCCTGCCCGCCTCGCTCGCCGACCGGGAGACCGAGGTGCAGAATCTTGTCAAGCACGCCTTTGACCGGGGCCGCCTTACGGTGAATGTACAGGTGGAAAAGGAGACCGAAGCCGACCTGCCTATCCAGGTGAACGAGCGGGCAGCGCGGGCCTACGGACGCCTCCTCGAAAACCTCCGGCAAGCCGCTGGCATCGAAGATCCCGTACGCATCGAACACCTCACGCGCTACAACGATGTGTTCACCACAGCAGAAGAAGATCCCGAAGTAACCGAGCAAGCCTGGCAGGCGATACAGCAAGCCCTCACCGAAGCTATTGAGCAGATGCGAGCCATGCGGTTGCAAGAAGGAGCCGCGCTACAACAGGATCTGTCAGAACGGATCGACATGCTGGAGCAGCAACTTGCCGAGGTCGAAGCCCGCGCCCCGCACCGCGTAACGGATGCCCGTGCCCGTCTCCGCGAACGACTCGAAGAACTGCTCAACGACGACCGCCTCAACCCGGACCGCCTGGAACAGGAAATCGCCTATATCGCCGACCGGCTCGACATTACGGAGGAATGTGTGCGACTCCATGCCCACCTCAGCATCTTCCGCGAAGCCCTCGCCGCCGAGGAGCCCGTCGGGCGCAAGCTCAACTTTCTCGTCCAGGAGATCCACCGCGAAGTCAACACCATCGGCTCCAAAGCCAACGATGCCGAGGTCGCTCACCTGGCCGTGACGATGAAGGAAGAAGTCGAAAAAATCCGCGAGCAGATCCAAAACGTTGAATAGTTCGATCATCGAACAATGTCAAAGATCATCGCACTTACGGCCCCCAGTGGATCGGGCAAGACGACAATAGCCCGGCGTGTGCTGGAGGCTTTTCCTGAGATGAAGTTTTCCGTCTCGGCTACCACACGCCCACGGCGGCGTGGTGAGAAAGATGGGGTGCATTACCATTTCGTCAGTGAGACACAATTCCGACAGTTCATCCAGCACGGCGAGTTGATCGAGTACGAAGAAGTGTATCCGGGCCGCTTTTACGGTACCCTCCGGCGCGAGGTGGAGCGTGCCGCCCGCACCTATCCGGTGCTGTTGGATATCGATGTGCAAGGCGCGCAGCATGTGAAGCAGCTTTTCAACGACCATGCACTAACCCTCTTCATCCAACCTCCATCGCTGGAGGTGCTGGCCGAGCGCCTGCGTAACCGAGGCACCGAAACCGATACGACCCTCGTTGAGCGCGTTGACAAAGCCCGCCACGAAATTACCTTTGCAGACCGTTTCGACGCTATCGTCATCAACGACGATCTGGAAACCGCCGTTGCCGAAACGCTGGCGCATGTACAGGCGTTTTTGGAAAAAGCGTAGTTACAGGTTTATCAGGTTGCAGGTTTTTTTCTCTGGCAACCGAACCTGCTAACCTGACAAACCTGTTACCCTTTTCTCCATGTCTACCCAATCGCTTCAGGGCAAGAACCTGCTGCTCGGCGTTACCGGCAGCATTGCGGCGTATAAGGCGGCGGAGGTGATTCGCCTGTTCAAAAAAGCCGGAGCCGAGGTGCAGGTGCTGATGACGCCCGATGCCACCCGGTTTATCTCGCCGCTGACGCTGGGCACGCTCTCGGAGCGCGAAGTGCTCATCGAGATTTTCCCTGAGAACGAAGACGGAAGCTGGACGAAGCACATCACTCTGGGCCTCTGGGCCGACTTGTTTATCATCGCCCCGGCCACGGCGCAGACGCTGGCCAAGCTCGCCCACGGCTTCAGCGACAACATGCTCACCGCCACCGCACTGGCAGTCCGCTGCCCCACGCTCCTCTGCCCCGCAATGGACCATGACATGCTGCTCCACCCCGCCACCGCCGCCAACCTCGACCGCCTGCGCTCCTTCGGGCACGAGATCATGGAGCCCGGCTACGGCGAACTGGCAAGCGGCCTCGTCGGGCACGGGCGCATGCCAGAGCCAGAAATTATTTTTGCACGCGTAGCTGAGAAGTTAGGAAAGAGGAAAAGGAAGCAAGGAAGCAAGGAAGAGCAGGAGAAAGGGAGAGAAAACCAAGAACCAGCAACCAGCAACCAGCAACCCAAAACCCTATCCGGCAAACAGGTCCTCGTCACTGCTGGGCCTACACGTGAACCGATTGACCCGGTGCGGGTCATTACCAATCCGTCGACGGGCACGATGGGATATGAACTGGCAGCGGCAGCGGCGCGGCACGGCGCACAGGTTACGCTCGTCAGCGGGCCAACGGCGCTGGCTACGCCCGATGGCGTGGAACGTCTTGATGTGACAACCGCCGAGGAGATGCACGAAGTCGTGCAGGCTCACAAAGACGCCGACCTTGTCATCATGGCAGCGGCGGTCGCGGATTATACGCCCACTGAGCCGGCTCCCTCGAAGATCAAAAAGCAGGCAGGTGAGATGACCCTTCGCCTGCGCCGCACACCCGACATCCTCGCCACGCTGGGCCAGGAAAAACGAAACGGCCAGATCCTCGTCGGCTTCGCTATGGAAACCGACGACGGTCTTGCCAATGCCCAGCGCAAGCTAGAGCGCAAGAACCTCGACTGGATCGTCCTCAACGACCTGCGCGAGGCGGGCGCGGGCTTCGGCACGGGCACCAACCGCGTCACGCTCATCCACCGCGACGGTGACCGAGAAACCCTGCCGCTTATGCCCAAGAGCGAGGTTGCTGAGGTATTGCTGGCAAAAATTGTGGGGAATGGAGAAAAGCAGAAAGAGCGGCAAGAATAGACAGCGACACCCCCTTCCCCTGTCCGCCTCGCTTTCCCTCAACAAAATTCACGTCGAAAGAGCAGGAATCTGCTTGAGATACGGAGCGCTGTCTGCTACCTTGTGACCCTCGCAGGATGTGGACATAAATCAGCAGGTGGCCCTGGCGTATGCACAGCGTGTTGCAATCCCTCCGATATGCGCTGGCGCAAGAGCACGCAGTATACGGCTCTTTTTTGCCATTGGACCCTGCCCCCACCACGGCTGTTGCCCCCGATCCTGTCCCGTCTGCTCTGCAAGCAACTGATGATGCAATGGCTAATAAGGATTTGTTCGGCCAGCAAGTCGATCCAACAGAAGATCCATCGCTGTCGCCCTGGGAACGCATCCATGCACTCATCCCGGACGACAACCCTATCAAAGACCTGACGACGCTCGACGAGGTGGAGGCGTACGTCAACGACACCGTACTCATTCCGCTCGACGAGCACCGGATCAATGCGGTCTTCGGTGTGGGCGATCCCCATGCGGATCTGGTTGTCATCGGCGAAGCGCCGGGGGCCGACGAGGACCGTACGGGCGAGCCATTCACAGGCCGGGCCGGGCAGTTGCTCAATAAGATTCTGAAGGCGATCAACTTTGAGCGCGAGGAGGTGTACATTACCAACATCCTCAAAAGCCGCCCACCCAACAACCGTGACCCGCTGGCCGCCGAGGTGGAAGCCCACATCCCCATCCTCTACAAGCAACTCACCCTTATCAAGCCCAAGATCATCCTGGCCGTGGGTAAAACGGCGGGCAACTCACTGCTGGGCCGAAAATCCTCGTTGGGATCGTTGCGCGACAAGTTTCACGATTACTACGGCGTGCCGCTCATGGTGACGTACCACCCGGCGGCGCTATTGCGCAACGAGCAATGGAAACGCCCGACGTGGGAGGATATGAAGCTGCTGCGCACCCGCTACGACAAACTCGTTAACAACTAATTCCGCCGTCTCCTGCGGCCTCTCCCCTTCGGATCCCGACCTGTATGTCCGAGCCTGACGATCTTACACCGCGCCGTCTGAACATCGACGATGAAGGCCAGCGCTACCCGCTTGAGAAGATGACGGGGAGTGGTCGGCAGCGCCGTGCATCGATCCGCAGCATCCACGAGCAGTCGGGCCGCGTGCCGCCGCAGGCCACGGATGTGGAGCAGTCGGTGCTGGGCGCGATGCTGATCGAGCGCGAGGCCATCCCCCGCGCCATCGAGATTCTGTCGGCGGATGCGTTCTACACGGGCAAGCACCAGAAAATCTACACCGCCATGCTCAGCCTCTTCGAGCGTGGCAACCCCGTCGATCTCATCACGCTTTCGGATGAACTCAAGCGGCGGGGCGAGCTGGACGATGTGGGCGGCGCGTATTACCTGACCGAGTTGACCACGCAGGTTGCCTCGGCAGCGAACGTCGAATACCATGCTCGCATCATCGCCGAGAAGTCGCTGCTGCGCAAATTGATTGAAACGATGACGGGGCTGGTGGGGCAAGCCTACGACCCCAGTGCCGACGCCTTCGAACTGCTCGACGAAGCCGAGGGTGACATCTTCCGCATCTCGGAGACGAACCTGCGCAAGGCAGCGACTTCGATGAATGAGGTGCTGAAAGACACGCTGGCGCACCTCGAATCGATCCACGGGCGCGAGGGGGGCATCACGGGCGTGCCCAGTGGTTTCAGCCGCCTCGACGAGATGACGGGCGGCTGGCAGAAGTCGGATCTCATCATCATCGCGGCGAGGCCCTCCATGGGAAAAACAGCCTTCTCGCTCGCGGCAGCCCGAAATGCGGCCTTGCATCCTGAGCACGCGACGGGCGTAGCGATTTTCTCGCTGGAGATGAGTTCGCAACAGTTGGCCCAGCGCCTGCTTACCTCTGAGGCCCGTGTCAACGCCCAGGCGGCACGAACGGGACGCCTCAGCGAAGACGACTGGCCCCGCCTCGCCCGTGCTGCCGGTCGCCTCTCTGCCGCGCCCATCTTCATCGACGACACGCCGGGCCTGGGCATCCTCGAACTGCGCGCCAAGTGCCGTCGCCTCAAAGCCGAGCACGACATCGGGCTGGTGATTGTGGACTACCTGCAACTGATGCACGGCACCGTGGGCGGGCGCAACTCGAACCGCGAGCAGGAAATTGCGCAAATCTCGCGGTCGCTTAAGAGCCTGGCGAAGGAACTCAACGTGCCCGTCGTCGCCCTCTCACAGCTCAGTCGTGCCGTCGAAACACGCGGCGGCGACAAGCGGCCACAGCTTTCAGACCTGCGTGAAAGTGGGTCTATCGAGCAAGACGCCGATGTCGTAGCCTTCATCTACCGCGCCGAGCGCTACGGCATCACCGTGGATGAGAACGGCAACTCCACTGAGGGCCTCGGCGAGATTATTATTGGCAAGCAGCGTAACGGCCCCATCGGCGATGTGACGCTGGCCTTCGTCCACCAGTTCGCCCGCTTCGAGAACCTGACGACGTACTATGCTGCGGATTCCGGTGGTGGCGACGGATTCGGGCATACACCGCCCCAGGCTCCCATCCCGCCCATCGACGACGCGCCCTTCTAAGGTCACTCATCAACACATAGGAAGAAAAAAACACGCACGTTACAGGCCCGCAGAAACGGTTTAGGACCTTGGAGCTTGGAGCGGATGTGCGTGCGTTGCACGTGGCTATGGGCCGCCTGCCCATGTCTGGTTCTCCCTGTTGATGAAAAAAACGCCCCCCAAAAAAATACTATCGTCTCGCGAGTTCGAAGACCTCGACCGAAAACCGTTGCAGGATGGCAATAGTCACACGGGTGAAGAAGGCCTGCGCGAGGTTATGGACGAGTCGCGTCGGGGGGCTCCTTCTTCCGGCGAGGCGGTCAGCGATATTTTCTCTACGGATGAGATTTTCCAGCGTCTGCTGGCAACGGCTGACGACGAGTTTCATCGCTCCAGCCGACTGCTTTTTCTCAGTGGACTGGCAGCGGGGCTATCTATAGGCCTTACGTTTCTGGCCCGCTCCGCAATGACGGGATTGCTGCCGGAGGATGCCACCGGGCTGGTGGGCAATCTGCTTTATCCGATCGGCTTTATCTTCATCATCCTCGGACGCTACCAGCTTTTTACCGAAAACACGCTCACCCCTGTCACCCTCGTGCTGACCCGGCTGGCAAGCCTGCCACGCCTTCTGAAGATGTGGGGCATCGTCTACGCAGCCAATATGCTGGGGGCTGTCTTAACCGCGCTGTTGTTTTCTACGACGGAGATCTTCGATGAACCGGCAGCGGCGGCGGCCTATAGTTTTGGGGAGCACGCCATGGATACTCCGTGGACTGCGCTCTTCTTCAAAGGAATGATTGCCGGGTGGATGGTAGCAGGGATGGTATGGCTCACCCACGCCGTCCGCGACTCGATAGCTCGCTTTTTTATCGTCTACCTCATCATGTATCTCGTGCCCTCAGTGGGACTGTTTCACTGCGTCATTGGGGCCTGCGAGATCGCCTATTACATTTTCGAAGGCGGCACCACCGCCTGGGAAGGGCTGTTTCATTTCCAATTGGCCGTGACGCTGGGCAACACGATAGGTGGGGTGCTGTTTGTCGCCATCCCCAATTACTTCCAGACGCGCGATGACCGGTTCCGCGAGTGGGAGCGGCTAACTTGGAAGGAATGGATATGGGGTGTCCAGCCCGCTTAAAGGAAAAAACCTATGCGATCCAGAAGCTACATACGTCTGCTGTTTACGATCCTATTGATAGGCTGGATGGCGTGTGCTTCGCCCGATCAAGCACCGCCTGACACCACGCCCAAACAGGACCTACGCCCTACGCCAGTCGTCACGCACGATGTGCAGGAACTGTTCGAGCGGAGCTGGGCGCGGTGGGATGCCCAAAATATCCATGATTATCAGTTCTCGTTCCGCCGCAAAGTGACAGGGTCAACCGAATCAACCGGGCCGGTATTGATCACGGTAAGCGATGGTCAGATTACACAGGCCAGGTCTGGTGTGGGGCGCAGCCTCGGCAAGGTAGACCCACAGCAAGAAAATCTCTATGTGATCGACTCGCTATTCGTGTATCTGAGGCAGATGATAGCAGGGGGCGTGGACTCCCTTGTGATTCGCTACGACGCTGAATATGGCTTCCCCTACTTCGCCTATCTAGATGACTGGGACCGCGAACACACCACCTCCGAAACCACCCTTGAGGTGCGCGACTTTTTCGTACTCTCACGTGAGACGCTTCCTGATTCATTGCAAGCCGACGAAGAATAGTATCTGTCATACATAGGGTCTGGGTTCACTCATTTATCAACGTCGTTTCTATTTTCAGGTGATAAAGCGCGCATAATTTGGTACGTTGCATCGGACACCCTGCCAGCGCGGCCTCATTTGATGTCAGCTTTACCCCAAACAACTTTCCTTTATGGCTACCGGACGCATCGCCGACTACGACGCTAAAAAACACGAAGGCTACATCATCCCCGATACGCCCCACGGCGAGCACGATAAAATTCCCTTCGACAAGGATGCGTTGAAGAAGCACCAGGTGACGGAGTTGAAGGACGGCGATATCGTGAGCTTTGATATCATTGGCGGCATGATCGGCCTGATGGCAAAAGATATACGTCTAATTTCTTCCAGCGACTAAAGTGGGCTCAGCTATGGAATCGAAGATTTACGAGGATGCCTGAATCATACGATGGTGACATGCAGTATGTCCCAATCATTTTGTTGATCCTGCTGATGCTACCGCTTCTGGCTGAGGCACAACCCATCAGCCAGAATTCGTTGGTGGAGCATGCAGATATGCTTGCCGTCCAGGCTTCCGCCATGCCCCCCTCTTCCCGTGTGAGAATCGTCCTATTAAAACCTGCTCCTGCGGATACCACCACGCACTGGTCCGGGCGCGGTCAGATCGGCCTCAACTGGACGGAAGGAGCCCGAGATATCGTGCTGATCACGGTACAGCATGCCTTTTTTTTTCAAGCTCCGCCCTACGAAGCCTATGCCGGTGTTTCGGGTACGGCTTCGTGGACGGACATCTTCACCCAAGACACAGATGAAATCCAGACACAACATGTGTATCGCTATGCACTGGACCTCCACGGGCAACGCGCCTTGAGTAAGCGAGTATATGCGCTAACCAACATCGTGTGGCTCAGCGATCCAAACCAGGGCATCGAGAGGCAATTGTACACAGGAGCCGGAACGGCCCTGATTCTCAAAAAAAACCCAACCGCTACCCTACGAGCGCAGGCTACCGGCGGCTACTTGCATGAGCGCGAGGTTAGCGACGAGCATCTAGACACCCCCGCCGCCTCAATGGCCCTGAACCTGGCGCTTCGGCTTGCCCATGGCAGTCAGCTTGCCTTCCATGCGGAAGCTATTGATAACCTGTCGGAGCCAGAAGACCTTTTACTCCGTGTTCATGGAAGCCTGACGGCTCCTCTGGGAAAACACTTTGGGCTGACCCTCTCGGTGGACTTGAGCCACGATCTTTTACCAGCCGCTTCCTACTTCGAGGAAGATGGAGAGGGCGAACTCGTCAGTATCACGCCCTCTGCCTTTTCTGCCTTCGTGGCTACGGGGCTAAGCATCCAGTGGTGAGGACCGATTTTTTCGAGCATCGCTCTTCTGGCATCCTACATCTGGCTACCAAGAGCAATCTTATGCAGAGATGCTTGTTTATCTTACTGAACCCTCGTTTCTTTACCTTAAACGCCGCCCCCTTGCACCCGCGACGGCTTCCTGGTATTCTCCTGCACGAATCTGAAAGAGGAGGCTATGAAAAACCTCAACAAAATAATTCCCATCTGTTTGCTTGTTTTCATGCTGGCACTTGTCGGCTGTCGCGACACTTCTGACAACGCATCAGATACCCCAGCGGCAGTCGATTCGGCGACTTTTTCTGAGCAAGCGGTCATACAATCCACCGACTCGGTGAGGTATCACGGCATCGACGTTTCCCATCACCAGGGCGATGTCGATTGGGAGGCCGTGAAGGCGGCCGGCATCACGTTCGTATACATCAAAGCCACGGAGGGCAACGACTACCTCGATCCGAAATTCCAGGACAACTGGAAGGCCGTCAAAGAGGCGGGGCTGGTACGTGGTGCCTATCACTTCTTCCACCCCCACGACTCCGCAGCAACGCAGGCCCGGTATTTTATCTCCACCGTGCAGTTGGAGCCAGGCGATTTGCCACCCGTGCTAGACATTGAGGTGGCCGAGGGCGTAACCCCTGAAAACATCGACAAAGAAATCCAGGTCTGGCTGGAGATGGTGCATGAAGCCTATGGCGTCCAGCCCGTCATTTATTCGGGGCTGCATTTTATTGAAGAGAACCTGCATACCGGTTTTAATACCTACCCGCTGTGGCTGGCAGACTATACTGAAACCACCCCTCCGGCCCCTGGCGACTGGGACTCCTGGACGTTCTGGCAACAGACTAACGAAGAAGTCATCGAAGGCGTTGCTGGCACGTTTGACCGCTCCATTCACCACGGCCCCGCGGCTCACTGGGAGGCCCTGCTGGTACCGGTGGCTCAGTAGGCTAAGCAGACAACTTGAGGTTATAAGTAGAATTGTGGGAAACGGTACCACTGCCCTTGTTTTCGTGGCGATGCATCTGTAGTTTTTCAAATAGATGCTGGCTTTTGTAATCTATGAAGTGTTCAATGTCGAAACGATTTTTTCCTGTTCTACTCTTCTCTATTCTCCTCGGTGGCTGCACATCTACCCAAGCTATTAATACGCAGACGAGCGCAGACATCGAACATGTGAACCAACGGCTCAATGAACGTCCTGCTACCGTCCATCTACTGGGCGATTCCTTGTCGTATGGGCGGGATTTGCTGATCCGCCGCGACTCGACGTTTTGGACAGAGCAGGGCACCAAACGCCAGCATGCGGTAGCCACAGACAACGTTCACGCTATTGAGGCGGCTGTCTTCCGCCGGCCCCTCCTTTCTAGAAAATCCTTTGCTATCGGATTCACCGGTGGCTATACGTCGATGGCCCTTTTTCACCTATCCAGGGACGATGCAGCGCGTATTTCTGCGGGCGATGTCGTTCTGACGCTGGGCGTGAGTCTAGCGACAGGGCTACTCGGCGCGGTGATCTACGGGCCGTCAGAAGCTTCGCGATCCCCCGGTCGATTTATCTTGAACGAATAGCCCTGAAAAAAACTTACGCCGCTACATCGGCGGGTACATTCATCGACTTTGAAGAGGTGTAGGGCAGCAGCGCACGCAGGGTTTGAACATAGCGCTCAGCCACGGCGGCCCAGCAAAACGTATTGGCAGTGTGCTGGGCCGCGCGCAGGGCAGCGGTCCGCAAGGCCGAGCGACTGTGGTAATACCCCATGATGGCTTCGGAAAACGCCCAGGGATCGCCACTCTCGACCAGGTGCCCATTCTCGCCTTCGGTAATGACGTCGCGGATGCCTTCGAGGCGGGCGGCAATGGTAGGCAAGCCCGACAGGCCCGCTTCCAGCATCACCACGCCGAAGCCCTCCATGTCGCCCTCAACCGGAATGTTGGGCATGATAAACAAATCGGCTCCGCGATAGAGGAGCGTCAGAGCTTCTTCGGAGACGCGGCCCAGCATCCGTACCCGGTCGTGCAGATCATGCTTATCAATAGCTGCTGCGATGTTCTCGGCTTCGGGGCCATCGCCTGCCATCCAGTAATGCACATCTTCGGGCAGCAGCGGCATCACTTCGTCTACAAACCAGGCAAACCCTTTGCGCTCTACCTGCCGCCCGACGCTGCACAACAGCAGCGCATCTTCAGGCAAGAGGGGATGAGCCGGATCGTCGAGGTTGGCCTTCATGTCGCGCCGCATCGAGTCGAAATCCGTTAATGGGGCAAAGCGGCTCACGTCTACACCATTGGGCAATACGTGGATTTTATCCAGCGGCATCCCGCGCTCGTGGCAGGCGGCTCCGGTGGCGCGACTCACGGGCAGCACCGCCGCCAGCGCGTCGAACACCCGCCCGATGAAGCGCTGGTGGATCCCCGGCATCGTCACATCCAGCCCATGCACCACCGCTACCATCGGGATGCCGAGCGGCTCCAGCGTCTTGCGCAGAAAAAAGGCCATCGCCGCCGTCGCCATCGACGAAAAAAGCACGATGTCCATTTCGCCATTCAGCGCCTTCCGCTTTACTTCCCGGTAGACCTTGATGAGAAAGAAAATACCAAAGACCTGCGTCTTGCGGAGCGATCCGCGCATGATGACATCATCCAGGACGACATCTTCTCGGTTTTCGAGTTGTTCATGCAGTTCCATCGCCACCCGCTGCATACCACCCAGGTTGGAAAGGGGGGCGTGCTCTGGAGGAAAAGAATGGGACACAAAAAGGAGACGCACGATCTGGGGTCGGTTAATGGCGGAGGCCAGTTAGTCGGAAACAGGTTGAGGGATCGGGGCGGGGCGGGAGGCCGGACGAGGCACCCTGATCGTAGCGCCCTGCTCCGGCAGGCTATCGCCTTCGAGAACAAACGTCGGCTTGAAGATCTCTTCGTAGTACCCAGCCAACCGCGCCATCACCGCTTCCCACTCGTAGTGGCGCGATCTGGCGAGCGCATTGCGGCCCATCTCTTGGCGCAAAGCGGTGTCGGTCACCAGCCGCTCGGTGACTTCCAAGAAGCTCTGCGTGTCGCGAGGCGTGGCAAGGAAGCCCGTCGTGCCGTGATCGACCAGCGACCGGCTGCCTGTAGCATCGGCGCAGACGGCTGGTAGGCCTGA
>DATGCC010000575.1:0-3673 GCA_035312345.1 Rhodothermales bacterium | reverse complement strand
CAGCCTGATGGTCTCGCCGCCGGGTACCTTGACGCTGTCGGGCAGGTAGTTTGCGATGGGATCGTTGAGGTGCACCGTGCCTTCCTCGACCATCTGTGCGAGCAAGATTGCGGTGAACACTTTCGAGATGGAGCCGATCTCGAAAACCGTCTGCGCATCTGGTGCCTGTTCTTCCGACAGCGCCATCTTTCCATAGCTGAAATAGCGCGGCCCATTGGCATCAATCAACCCAACGACGATGCCCACATTATCGCCATTATCGACCCGCGCCTGGATGTTTTCTTGTACTTCTGCTGGGATAGGCGATGCTTCCTGCGCCTGCGCTGGAATAACTAGCCAGACAAACAAAAAAGCAATGATTCCTGCCTGAATGAGACGATGACGGTTCATAGCTCGCGGTAGATAAGCGATTAGCGCTGGTTTAATACGACCCTAAATTAACGCATCAGGACCATGGTATGTGACTCGGTACGGTCCCCAGCATGGATCTGCAAGAAATAGATGCCTGTCCCAACCAACTCGCCCTGCCGATTGGTGCCGTTCCAGACTATGGTATGGGTTCCGGTGGTTTGCGTCTCGTTGACCAGTTCCGTGACGCGCCGCCCCAGCACATCAAACACCGCCACCTGTACAGGCGACGCCTCCGGCAGGGTGTAACGCACTGTGGTGGAGGTCTGAAACGGGTTCGGGTAATTGGGATCGAGTTGCAAACTGGACGGCACCTCGGCTTCATCCCCGATAGCCACCGCCGAAGCCTGCCCATATCTATGCACCTGCCGCCCCACGGCGTAGCCGAACGAGTCGGTCAGAAAACGAAATCGGTTCATCCGCTGCCCGATAGGATCCGGCTCCCACGTCTCGCCGCCATCGGTGGTGTGATAAGACGGTTCCGAACTGTTGCCGCCGATCCAGCCTTCGTCCTCCGAGATGAAGCCAATGCCCTGCACGAAGTAGTAATCCGACCGGAACAGCTTCTCTTCCCACGTTGCCCCGCCGTCGGTCGTCTTGAGGAAATAGATCGGGCTTTGCGAGTTGCGTTGCAGCGAGGCATAGCCGACCTCGTCGGTGGGAAAGGATAGCTTCCAGATCCACTCGCCTGTGCGCGTCGTGCGGAAACGCTCTTCCCACGTTTCGCCACCGTCCTCGGTATACAGGATGATACCGCTCGACTGCTCGTGGTTGCTGTTCGTCAGGCCCGCAGCAAAACCGGTATTAGTGTCGAAAAAATGTACATCAATCAGGCCCGCCGCATGGGCGCTCATGTCCTTCGAAGTCCACGTCTCACCCCCGTCCGTCGTCTTGATAAAAAACGCTGGTCCGCGCACCCGGCCCACCCCAACGACGGTAGAATCGTTGACGACAGACATCCCGCACAGCCCGACGGGATCCGGTCCATCGAACTGCGTGACGGGAATCCAGGTATTGCCAGCATTCGAGGTGCGGTACAGCACGCTGGCGTCCGTCGTGCCGAACTCGCCCACGCCGACGTTACCCACCCAGCCATTCATCGAATCGACAAACGCGACGGAGCGGAAGTGCGCCGTAGTCCGCCTGAACTGCAATTGCCACGAGGCCCCACCGTCCAGCGTCCGGTAAATCTCGGCCGTCCCACTCACCACCCAGCCGACCGTCGGCGAGACGAAGTACACATCATTGTACCGCGAGGTGCGCGGCGCGTCCGGCAACAGTTGCCACATCGGGCTGGTCTGTGCGTGACTGGTACATACGACTACAAAGAACAGAACGACCGTTGCAACTTGCTTCATGTAGATTGTTTGGATTGGGATGGCTTCGTGGGTGTGGTAAGATTTAGCGTCGCAGGATGACAGGCAAGCTATGTTTCTTCTTCCTGCGAGAGAACACGTTGCACCTCGTGCTTTAGCGCAGGCATTTTGTTAGTGGCGACATCCCACACGATTTCATAATCGACGCCCATGTAATCGTGGATTAGCCGGTCGCGCATCCCTGCCATAGCACGCCATTCGATGTGTGCATGACACTGCCTGAGGCTATCCGGGATTTTCTTGGTCGCCTCGCCGATGATTTCCAGGCTCCGCACGAACGCCCGTTTCAGCGTCTCGTCCTGCATGAATTGTTCCTTGCGTAGTCCTTCTATCTGCTGGCCCAGATAATCAGCTTCTTCGAGAATGTGCCGAAGGTATTCAAGCGGCGAGTGCGACATACTCCACCTCCGCCAGAATGTGAGGGCCAATATACGGACTCAGCGACTCCAACGTCACCACCTCAACGCGGCGGCCCAGCACGTCTTCCAGCAGAAAGGCAAGCTGGATGAAATGATCGAAGCTTTTCTGCCCGTCCTCAAACTCAACCAGCACATCGACATCACTGTCTGGCTGCTGCTGATCGCGCACGAAGGAGCCAAACAAACCGAGGCGTTTCACGCCCAGCGCCTGGATTGCTATACGATGCTGTGCTAAGACAGCCAGCACCTCTTGCTTTGTCTGTGTTGCCGCTTCCATCGCCTCAGCCTGATTTCGTGACACCTACCCCAACGCTTGAAGCGCGAAAGCAGTTCACGCGAGTAACCGTCACCTCTCCACCAACTGCCTGTATTGCTCCAGATCGAAAGCCTCGTAGTTATGTTGTTTGCGGCTTTCCACAAGTTGTTGATAGATGGCCCGCGGACTTACTTCTTTCTGCCGGATTGCAAAGTACAAATAACTTGCAAATACCGAGAAAATGCCCAGGAAATAGGTCCACGGCTCCATCGTATCCCATCCGATTTCGCTGGTCAAGTACGCTAGGAAAATCCAGAATACCAGCACAACCATTGCCGCGTAGATGAATCGTCGCTTTGCCTCCTGCTCACTACGGCGATCCAGCTTTTTCTTGAGCGTGTGGTATGCGCTCACCTCTTCCCTTTCTGCTGGCGGTTGCGGCTTGACGGGTTCAGCAGAGACCAGCTTTGGTCGCTCCCGCTCTGGCTTGCGTAAGACCACTCCAAATTCATCGTCGCGTGCTCGGCGCTTCTGGCGATCTTGCCTAGCTTCTACGCCATCCAGCAGTTCCTGAACGGAAACACGCTCTTTCATGCCTTCTGGTATGAAATGCGTCTCACCCAATTCTTCCAAATTCAGCAAGTGCTCGTAATCAACTACGGCGTCAGGATGACCGGGAACAGGGACTTTGGGCTCGACGGTAAGCCCTGGTATGGTAGCATGTATTTCCTCAAAGTGCGTGCGGATGCGTTCGAGCAGGCGACGGCACCCAGCCTGCGGCCCTTGCACCGAGATGTAGATTTTGCGGTCTTCGCGGTCGGCTTTGATGAGGGCACGATTTGCTTCATTTGCCAGCACGACGCCGGTACGCCACGACGTGTTCTGGTGGATCATCTGGCTGGCACGCACGATGAACCGCGAGATGATGCTGCCCGGCAGGATTTCGTAGTGGTACTGAAAAGCGAGGCTGTCGTCCCATTCGCCGGTGTACGGTTCTTCTTTGGGGAGCAGGTCTGGGACTAGGAAGCGCTCGTCCTTCGCGCCCTCGAAGTCATAGCATAGTTCAAACTTCCGCATCATGTCGATGATGAACAGGTGCTTCGACGGGGGATACGCAACGGCAGGGAGGATCTGGTTCAGCATCGGGCGTTCTAGTTCGCCGTGTGCCTGAAACAGAACGTGGGCGTTCAGGATTTTGTAGACGCCGTTCGTCA
>DATGCC010000574.1:0-6798 GCA_035312345.1 Rhodothermales bacterium | reverse complement strand
ATGTAAAAGGGGTTTGAGCCCACCAAAGCGACGTGAGTTTGACCACTACTTCTACCTCTATGGGAAGTAGCGAGTCCCAATCATAAAAAATAATCAGTTGCCAAAGCGACTGGATGTTCCAGCTGACATCCGGTCCATTTGGTAGCCCTGTAGCGTCACAGACGTGGCTTGCGTCGTTTCGCCCGAAAAGTCGAAGTTGAGGGCCGTGCCTGCTCCCCCGAACTCCATGCGGAGTATGTCTCCTTGCCACGGATCGAGGACCGTCTCCACCAGGCCAAGTACTGCGTGCAGCTGCTCGCCGCGTCGAGCAATAGCTAGGCTACCCATCGCGGGGTGGTAATACCGGCCTGTGTAAGCGGCGAGGGGCCGGGGCGGCATGTCCGGCCGCACTTGAAATGTTTGCCGTATCTGCTCCAGTCCAGTGTGGGCCTGTTGCACCAAGTCCTCTCGCTCAGCGTCGCATATCTCTGCCCCATCCTCATCGAGAATTAGCGCATAGGCACAGTTGGCGACAAAGTCAGGCAGGAAAAAGCCGGCGGCGTTCTCGTTGATCATTGCCACTACACCGATCCCCTGTTTGGGCATGAAGGAGACGTGCGTTCGATACCCAGCGAATGCCCCGAAGTGGTGAATCAACATCTCGCCTCTAAGGAAATCTCCAAAAATGAAACCTAAAACTCACCTTTCTATTTTCGCCTGCAACTTCCCATATGTACATTTAGTACATTATGTAAACAACAGGGAAAGCGATGCACACTGTCTCTATTGCCAGGAAGGCGCAAAAGGAACTCCGCAAGGTTGCGCACAGAGACAGGGATGCGATCCTGGATGCTATTGAAGCCCTCGCCAGGGACCCGCGCCCAGACGGAGTCGTGAAGATGAAGGGCACGAGGGAAGACCTCTACCGCATTCGGGTTGGCGACTACCGCGTTGTTTATCACGTAGACGATGACGTGCTCACGGTGCTGGTGGTTCGCATTCGGCACCGGCGCGATGTCTACCGCTAGTACGTCCCGCTGCAAGCCCGAACCGGAACCGAGCGAGAAACCCGAACCGATGACGCCATGAATACCCTGTCGACTGTAGAGGCTCGCAAGAGCCTGAGCGAAATCATTAACCAGGCTGCCTATGGCGGCGAGCCTACGATCATTGAGCGGCGCGGCAAGCCTGTTGCCGTCGTTGTGAGCGTAGAGGACTTCGAGGCGATGGAAGCCCTGGAAGACTATCTCGACGTGCAGGAGGCCGAGAAGCGCATGAAAGAGGACGGTGCTGTTACGCTGAAAGAGTTTCGCGCCTCGCTTGAGGATTAAAGCCGCATACTTTGCATTCCGAGACTCAGGGGAAGAGATGGAGGAGGAGTTACTCATACTGCAATGGGTAGAGACGATTGCTCTGGTGGCCACGCTTGCTATAGTCGTTTGGTATACCGTTGAGACGCACAGGCTCAGGAAATCGAGCGAGGAGCAACTCGGCTTTCTCAAGACCCAGGTAGGCATCGAAAAGGCAAGGCACGAAGCTGAGCTGGACCGGCAACAGGCTCAGTATGACATTATCGAGCGAAAACCAGGGATAAGATTGGGGCCTGCTCTCCCTGCCTGATGCGGACGAAATAAGCACCACTTTGGCCAGCCTGTTTTGACCATTCCACGTAACGACCTGTTGCCCAGCGCCCCTGAAAAATTACCGTGCGCTCGCTCCGGCAAGGTCCGCAAGGTCCCTAGTTTGCAAGTACCGCTTGCAGGCTGATGGGTTTGTGCAGACGCGGAGGATGTTGCTGCTCAAGTAAACCGTTTGTACTCAGTCTGGCGGCGACCGACTTGCATCGGACACGCAGGCATAACTGGATACTGCGTCGCCGATATGCTCGTCGGCCCGGTGAGCCCACGCGCTTTTGAAACCGACCGCAGAGGCAACGAGCTGTCATCAATAAGTCCCCTTTCGCCTGAACATGCGTTCTACCTCTCTGCCTGATCTGGAATGCATTGCCAGACAAACTCACGCACGAGGATAATGCCGAGGTCCAAATCATTCTTGTGCGGTAGCGTGATGTACTTGTCGGCTCGGGAGCGGTGCTGCAGCGCGGGTTCTGTATGTTCTTTTTCTTGATCATCGACCCTTGGACCGGAGGGGCGATGTGAGCAAGTATTGGTTAGATAACTCTTGCCTGGGTAACGAGCCACGGCATCCTTTTCGAGAGCACATTTGTTGTTTTGGAATAAAAACTTATTGTTTTACATAAAATAATTTTATATCGTGTACAGGTAGCCCTGCGGGAAGCAGGGCAAATCAGGAGTTCCATAAAGGGAGGAAAAGCACGTGAGTATCATGGAAAAGAGCTGGCTTGCGCGTCTTCTTCGGTTGGTCACCGACATTTCACTAATTCTCTGGCTCGCCTTGATGTGCTGGGTGCTCTTTATCATGGTGCAGCAGCGACTTTCCGGGGGATCGGGCATCCGTCAGGGCAGCGTCTACACCGAGATCCAGTTGCCCAGTGAGACCGTTCAGGCAGCCACTGACGACTTTGCTGTCTTCAACTTCGAGGTCAGCAATGCACGGATACACTACCGCACAGATCGGGCAAGCAGTTTGAGTGACATAGTGCGAGCGATTTCAGGAGTTGTCATCGTATGGGGACTGGTAGCGCTGATACTCTGGCAGCTCCGGCAGATCCTGACAAGTTTCGTGCAGGGCCAACCGCTCACGCTCGAAAATGCACGCCGATTTCGGCTCATCAGCCTCCTCCTGATCCTCGGTGTAATAAGTACGGCAGTCCTGCGAAGCATCGAGTATATCGGTCTGGCACCCCATTTTTCGGTGCTGCCTACGCGCGGATTTATCGAACTCATTTACAGCCATGTCACGTGGTCCAGGCTATTCACGGCGTTCTTGATTCTTCTGCTGTCCGAGGCCCTTCGGCTCGGCGCAGAGCACCGTATTGACAGCGAGTCCGTTATCTGAATCATGCCAATCAAAGTTAACCTTGACCTGATGCTGATAAAGCGAAAAATGACACTTACAGAACTGGCCGACAGGGTCGGAATAACGATCACAAATATGTCGCTACTTAAGACCGGAAAAGTGCGAGGCGTACGTTTCAGCACGCTGGAAGCTATTTGTAGCACCCTCGATTGCCAACCCGGAGACATCCTGGTCTACGAGCCGGGTCCAGATGATGAAGAACCCACACAGGAGAACTTGTCATGAGTCGCTCCCCTCAGATAACGTACGTTCTAGGCGTCCTGTTGGCGGTCCTTTTCAGCCCACACGCCTTGGCACAAACGACGATCGATTCTACCGCTTGGGCTTCGTTTTATCGAGCGACTCAGTGGTGGAGTGCCGCTCGTCCACCTGTCGCGAATCTGGTTTATACCCCGGACCATAAGCGGATGTATTACACGGTTTTTGAAGGGGATAATCTTCAGACGTACTCGCTTGATCTTGGCAGCGGAACCGCTGAGCCCCTCTTTGATACGCAACGTCTCCGGGAAGCGCTCTCCGACGTACTCGGGTACGAATTGAAAGGAAGCGGGACGCCGTTCCGTCGATTTCGGTTGATAGATGGATCTGACCGGCTTATCGGTTTTTCACTGGACGATCGTTCATGGTTACTGGATCTCGATACATACGAAGTACATCCCGGGACGGAGCCTGAAACGAATCCACGGCGCATCGCGCGTCGTGGGAAGCCCGGTCGTTCGGATCTTCTCGAGGCCCGATCTCCGGATGGCAGGTTTGCGGCAACCCTCGAAGATGGACATGCTGCCATACGTGACGTCTCAAACGAATCCACGAAGGTCATCGCATCCGCGTCCGGTTATAATGACTTCTGGGGGTACACCGGTATTCTTCGCAGGAATTGGGCCTGGTGGTCTCCCGATGGAGGTAGGCTCGTTGTCAGACACGTGGACATGACGGATGTGGACAGTGTGGCCATGATAGAGTGGCTGCACGAGCCTCCTCGTGTGGAGTGGATCCGTAGCGTTCACAATGTCAGGGAAGGGCAGGCCCTGCCTAAAGAGTCGCTTCACTCCTGGAGCAGAGAGACTGACCGGCTGACGCGGTTGGATACCGGCGACCAGAGGGATGCATTTCTGCGCGTCCTGGGCTGGCGTCAGGATGGGTCCGAACTTATTGTTCTGCGAATCACAAGAGACTACCGTGATCTACAAATTCTTGGACTGGATCCGGACACCGGGGAACGCCGGACCATTCTGGCTGAGCATTATTCCACGTGCTTCGATGAGCCGGTGTGGGCAGCGTCTACGCTTCGATACTGGCCGCTTTCGGACAACAAACGTTTTATCTGGAAGTCGTCCAATCAGGGAAACTGGAATCACCTCTTTCTCCAGGATTACGACACGGGTCGTTCGGTACAGCTGACATCCGGGGCCTTCGAGGTGCAGGACGTCGTGGGCATCGATGAAGTCGGCAGATGGGTGTACTTCCGTGCCCGCTCCGATCCGATGCGCCCCTACGATATTCACCTTCATCGTGTACGCCTCGACGGTTCCGGGTTTGCGAAACTCACGAGCGAACCGGGGCGCTACGCTGCAGAGCTGGTGGCGGATGCGAGGTTTCTCGAAGTATGGCGGCGGAGGATCGATGCACCGACCGAGCTTCAACTCATGAGTGGAGATGGCAAGCTGGTTCACACCGTTTCCACGGCAGACATGAGCGCGGCAGCCGAAGCCGGGTGGAAGTCGCCCGAATCATTCAGCGTAAAAGCAGCTGACGACTCGACAGATCTTTGGGGGGTTCTCTATAAGCCCTCGGATTTTGATCCGAATCGGAAATATCCGGTGGTTGAGTTCATATACGGGGGACCCATCCTCGAATACGTCCCGCACGGGCGACCTTACGGCATTCTGCCGCATGCTCTCGCTCAACTTGGATTCATTGTCGTTCAGGTAGATGCACGCGGTACGCCCAATAGAGGGCGTGCATTTCTTGAGGCAGGATACGACCGTCCGTCCGTCGTAATTGCCGACCATGCTGCCGCTATCAGGCAACTCGGGAAGCGGCATTCTTACATAGACCTGGACAAGGTGGGTGTTGTCGGTCAGTCGTGGGGTGCGATTTATACCGTTCGTGCACTTCTGAATGCGCCGTCACTTTATAGCGTTGGTATAGCTGTCTCCGGCGGTTGGTGGAGTTCGCTTGAGTACGGAGCAGCGAAGGCGACCGTCTTCGAAGCGTGCGCTGCGCTTCGAAAGGACGAGCCCCCGCCGTCGCTGAAGGACCTTCATGGGCATCTCTTGCTCATTCACGGCACAGCAGACGTGAATCTGTCCGGATCAGCCGATCTGATGCGATGGCTGGATTCTGTCATTGAGGCCGGAAAGTATGTTGATTTGGTCATACTTCCCGATCGGCCTCACTCTATTCTCGGAAGAAATAGTTATGTCTGGGGTGCTGTGAGCCGCTACTTCGTCGAACATCTGAACGGTCCATTCGGAGGGTTGAAGAACGTAGGTGTATCAACTGATGCTGACTCCCCCTACTGACGGCCCGATAAAAGATTTGGTATCGCCAAAAGGATGCCCGGCGAGATCATACCCGAATCGCTCCTTTAATCTTAACCGACGAACCAACCATGCATCGATTATCTGCCGTTCCTACTCATCAAATCGAGAGGTTATTCCCATGAGGTATTTCTCTGTTTCCACCGTACTCGTGCTACTCGTCCTGTTCTTGGCGGCATGTACCAATGAGGGTATCGTATCTCACGACCCCGCCCCCAGCGAACAACTAGCCGCTACTTATACCTCGAATACATTGGGGCAGTCCAATAGAGCGGTGACGATTCCTTTCAAATCTGATTTCTTCTCGAACGGAGTTGCAGTGCCCGACCCAGATTGCGGTGCTTTTCCCCCAATTCTGAAAAATATTCAGGATGGGTTCGGCGAGGCCACACACCTCGGTAGGTTCGCGTTCCATGTCACGTTTTGTCAGGATATAACGGATCTTCTGGATGGAGAATTAACGGAGGGGGAATCGGTGCCGTATTGGAATGCTGTTGGAACAATGACGGCGGCCAATGGCGATGAACTCTGGATCACGGGTTCGGGTGCCATATTGCCGAGTGACCACCCCGACTACGATTTCGAGTTCAACGATCCGTTCGAGTTCGTGGGAGGCACCGGTCGTTTTGAGGGGGCCAGCGGTGACGTCGTCACCCACAGCTTTGTTGATTTTGCGTCCGGGCAAGTCGACCATGATTGGTCCGGTACGCTCACCCTGCTTACCGGGCAGTAGAGCGTCGTCACATCTGGTCCACTATCCATGGCAACCCACGGGCCCAGGTGGTGGCAAGAGCCGCCGCTCTGCACTAGCACTTCAGGACTGGAACGCGATCAGCGTAATAACCCGAACAACCACGCTGATGTCGCGCTTTTTGTCGGCTTGAGTGATGTGATATTGTTCATGGCCTCCCCCTGATGCCTACCTTTCAGGTGTCAACTTCCTCAAGGTGTTGGTGAGCTACCTTGTCGGAGGCGCCATCTTCGGTTTGGCACAGAGTTTAGTTCTCCGCTCGCGCCCGGTCAGCGTTTCTGCCTGGATTCTTGCTACATCCGCAGGGTACGGCCTCACGGCCGTCCTCCTATGGCCCCTCATCGCGATCGAGGTCCTGGGAAACATTCCGGGGCCGGTCGAGCCGATCCTGGCAACTGTCGGTGGTGGAAGCCTAGCGGGGGTTGTCCAGTACCTGATGCTACGTCGTCGTGGAATCGTCGCCTCGAGGTGGCTGGTCCTTTGGGTTCTCGGCCTCGTCGCGAGCCTCGTACCTACGTCTCTGTT
>DATGCC010000573.1:0-14664 GCA_035312345.1 Rhodothermales bacterium | reverse complement strand
TCGCCGATGCTCACAGAATCCATCGAAGCCGACCTAGATAAACATGCTTTGCTGCAAGGCGGAGCCTCTTTCGATGACATCCTCGCCGAGACCGAGAAGAACCTGATCGAACAGGTGCTGGCCCACCATCAGGGCCAGGTGACCGCTTCGGCACAGGCCATGGGACTGACGCGGCAGGGATTGTACAAGAAAATGAAACGGCTCGGCATCAACGCTTCACTGTTTCAAAAAGCCTCAGCCTCTACTGCTTCCTGATTATTGTGACCTCTCATGTCTGATCTACAATCAACCCAATCAATCCCACTCATCCGGCTCGATCATGCCTCGGTGATGACGACTGCGCTGGAACCGGCTATCGCATTCTACACCGACATCCTCGGCCTTGCGCTGCGTGTCATCGAAGACGACCCGATCCGCAAAGGCCGACGCCGGGCCATGCTCACCGATAGCGACAGCACGGATGTGATTGAGATCATCGAGATGCCGGAACTGACCCATTCCACCATTCCAGGACGCGGTGGCTTGCATCACCTTGGCTTTCGCCTTCCGCAAAAGGACTGGCGAGCCCTCCGCGCCCGCCTCGACGCCTCCAGCTATCCGTATCAAGAAATCAACGACTGCCTCTTTCTTCGCGACGCTGACGGGTTGGTGCTGGAGTTGGAGCAAGCATAGCAAAGCAATATTTCTTCGGTCCAGCAGTTATCTTGTAAGGAACGGGCGGCGTAATATCTCCTACGAGTGCACTATGACTAACGGCTTCCGTACTACACTTCTGTGCTGCATCACGCTGCTATTCGCAACGGGCGACCTCTATGCGCAAAGCCAGCCACCCACGCTCCGTACTGAGATTGGCGTGGGAACGCCTGCTCCCTACGTACAAAAGTCCAAGTTATCCAGCCTGCTGTTTTCGCGTCACCCACAGATAGCTTCTGACTCGACGCTCATTTCTCCTCCTCCCTATTCGCCCCAAAAAGAAGTCGCCGGTATTGACCCTGGCATCTGGCTCAAGCCCGATTCGACGATTGACGCCAAGATCATGCACCTCACGCCGCGGGCTGATGTCGATCCAAAAATGATCCTGTCTGCCCTTCCACACAAACCAAGGCGCAAGTAGCAAACCGGGTTACTCGTTCCGCAACACTTCCGCCGGATTGGTCTGCACGACGCGACGGATCTGCGTAGTGACCGTCAACAGGGCTGTGCCAAAAATCAGGCAACACGCAATACCGAACGAAGCCACATCCAGGGGAGCATAGTCTGCGTAAACATCCGCCAGTAGCGCATTGAGCAAGACGTAGGCCAGCGGCAGAGCGATGCCAGCGGCCAGCGTCAGCATGATGAAAAAGCCCCGGTTGACGAGCACCGAGACCTGTAGCATCGACGCCCCCAGCACCTTACGGATGCTGATCTCTTTCATCCGCCGGGCTACGTTCTGCGAGGCCAGCCCGAAAAGACCCATGCACGAAATCAGCAGCGCCATCAGCGCGATGCCACCAAACAGCCGGGCCACATTGCGGTTGTCGCGGTAGAAATAGGCAAAGACATCGCTCTGCACAGAAATATCTCCCGGCAGGTCGGGGAAGGTCTGTTTCCAGAGGGTATCAAACGCTGCTATGGTTTCCGCTTCTGTGCCAGGCTGCACGCGGGCAGAGAGGTAGCGAAGATCAGCATCGTCGGCAAGCAGAAACAAGGCCGGTTCGATGGCATCGGTGAAGTCTTCGTAGTGGAAATCCGCGAGGACACCAATAATGCTGTAGTCCGTGCTGTCGTAGCGAAAGGAGTGCCCGAGGGCGCTCTCGGCATCCCAGCCCTGGCTCTGGGCGAAGGTCTCGTTGATCATCGCGATGGTCGCGGCATCCGCGTTGCGTTGCGGATCGAAGAAGCGCCCCGCTTGCAGACGAATGCCTAGCGCCTCGAAGAACCCGTGCCCTACTTCAAACCGGCATGCTTCTTTCTTTTCTCCCTGCATCTCAATGACCGCATAGCCTTCACCGCGCCCCGGCTGATGGGCGGAACCGGCCACCTCCAAAACGTTGGGCATCTGCCGGACTTTCTGCTCCAGAATACCGTATTGCCCTGCCTCACGCGTCTGCATGACCACCAGATGCTCCTTATTATACCCCCATTCCTGTTGCTCCTGATAGGTTGCATTCTGATAGAATAGCACCCCCGCGATCATCGTGATGAACGTTAATACGAACTGGAATGTCAGGAACGTGCGGGTGAACCACCGTTTGCTACCACTCGTCGGCACGCTACGGAAAATCGCTATCGGTTGAAAGCGCGAGATATAGAACGCCGGGTAGGCTCCCGAAGCCACGCCAATGAGCATTAATAAACCTATCAGGAAAATCCAGGAACGCCCTGTGGAACCGATGTCGAACTCCAGCAAGAAATCGCCCTCGGCAAAGAGCATGTTGAAGCCAGGAAGGAACAGTGTCGCCGCCAGGACCACACCCAACCCAAGCGCGAGCAGGCATAGCAGCACATTTTCGCAGAGGAACTGAAAGGCCAGTTGGGTACGGTTGCTGCCCATCACCTTGCGCACGCCTACCTCTTTGAGCCGCCGCTGGGCTGTAGCGATGGCGATGTTCATGTAGTTGAAGCAGGCCAACGAGAGCAAAAAGACTGCGATCAGAATCAACAAAATGAAGCCTGCCATGGAAGGCCCACCGGAGATATCACCCCGCACATGCTCTGAATGGATTGCGAGGCTGTAAAGGTCGTCGAACACGAAGGCCGCAATGGGCCAGTCCTCGGTGGCGGCGTGGTTCAGATCCAGGTACTTGTCCATAGACCCGGCGATGAGTGGCAGGTCGTCCGCGCTGTGCAGCTTGATAAAGGTGGCGGTTGTGAAAGCGCTCCAATCGTCCGGGTCGTCGTAGCCCAGGTCGTACAACTTCTCGTAGGAGAGCAGCATATTGAAGTCGAAGCTGGCCCGCTGTGGAAACGGAGCCGCCACGCCGCGCACCGTAAAGGCTTCGCGATGGTCGCCGAAGGTGAGCACGACGGTCTCGCCAACCGGATTGTCCTCACCGAAGTATTTGAACGCCAACTTGTGGCACAGGATGACGCTGTTCTCTTCGTGCAGGGCCGCCGCCTGACCATATTGCAAGGGGAAGTTGAACATCTCCAAAAAAGCAGGATCAGCGAACTGTGCCGATTCGATGAACACCTTGCCGCCCGCCTGCATGGTCGCACGGCTCTGCTCAACGCGGGTGAACTGCTCGATCTGCGGGAAGTCCGCTGCCATGGCCGGGCCGAGCGGATGCGGCGCATCGCCCCACGTCTGCCGATGCCCGTTACGCTCAATCACGTTTTCGACCAGAAAGATCCGCTCCCCATCCGGGTGGAAACGGTCCATTGTCAGAGCCCTGTCGAGAAAGATGTAGACCACGAGGGTGCAACCGATGGCAATAGCCAGGCCTGAAATGTTGATAACCGAAGCCGCTTTGCTGCGCAGCATGTTGCGGTAAGCGAGCTTGACATAGTTCAGCAACAGCGCCCCGCGCACGCCTAGCTCGCGCATCAGGGTTCCTTCCCGCCGCACCTTCTCCCAGTACACTTTGCCGTACTCCCCTTCGGCCTCCACCATACTGCCCATCTCGGCCACCGCCTGGCGAAAGGCTTCTTCCGGCGTCTCGCCCGCAGCGATAAGGTCGACCACCTGATCCCGCAGATGCCGCTCGACCTCATCGAGATCTTGTGCATTTACTGTGTGCGAGTATTTGAATTGATGCCGCCATGCGGCAAGGGCTTTGTCAAGATCAAACATATTCAAGTGCGGAGTGTGAAGTTCGGATTGCGGAGTGTCTTTTTAATTCCAAAATCCGCAATCCGAACTCCGAATTAACCGAAGGCGATCTCTGGTCCCCAGAGTTCGGCAAAAAGAGCGTACATCGACCGCCACTCTTTCTTTGTGGCGGCGAGGGCTTCGTGACCTTTGGATGTGAGACGGTAGTACTTACGATCTGGACCGCTCTCGGAGGGCTGCCAGAATGCCTCGACGAGACCCTCGTTTTCGAGGCTGTGCAGCAACGGATAGAGCTTGCTATTCGACCAGTGAATCTGATCGTTCGAGAGGTGGCGAGCGCGCTGAATAATCTGATAGCCGTACTTCGGCCCGTCGGCCAGGAGCGAGAGCATCAGCGGTTCGAGCGAAGCGGCCAGAAGACGTTTGGAGAACATGAGATCGTAGCTGAGTCGAGGAATACTAGGTCTGTTTTCGACCTAGTAATAAATCCAGCTACGGCGCAATGTGTGGTTGGTTACATCCGCTAGAAAAAAATCCCGTTGGAGAAGGAAAACAAGCAAGGCGCGAAAAGCCAACGTTTGTACTCACCGTAGCATCAATGGCTCGCCGAATTTGGTGTCGATCTGGATGTTGAGTTCTTTCAGCATGGCCGTGGGCAGAATACCACCTGCGAAGATAAAGACGTAGTCGTTGGGTAGCGTGTGCTCGTCGCCAGCGGCATCGCGGTAGGTGATAGTGTCGGGCGTGATGGCGGTAAGGTTGGTGGAGGGCAGAAACTCCACCGGCCCGTCCATGATGGCCTGCTCGATGCGCTCCTGGTTGAGCGGCTTGAGGCGAGAAAACTTGTCTTTGCGATACGAGAGGCGCACGGTGGTGCCGGGCTGCTCGGCGAGCGCGAGCGCTGCCTCAATGGCCGAGTCACCCCCGCCAACCACGACGATGCAGTGGCCCTGAAACTGCTCCGGCTCCAGCAGCGAGTAAGCTACATGGCTGCTCTCTTCACCCGGAATCTCCAGCTTGCGTGGCATGCCGCGCCGTCCGATAGCCAGCACGATGCGCTTCGCCCGGTAGGTATCCTTGCTGGTGGCAACCTCAAAGCCACCATCAATGGCTGTAGCTCCCTGGATAAGCTCGTTTGTACGAATGTGCTCACCCACACCGGTCGTGTCGATGATGTCTTCCCACGTCTCGATCAGGTCTTCCTTTGAAATCTGCCGGAACGACAGCTTGCCGTAGCCAGGCACTTTGAGCGGAAAAGTCATCACCAGCTTTTTGCGTGGGTAGTAGCGCACCGTCCCACCGATGTCTTCCTTGTCGATGGTGACGAAGTTCAGGTTGTGATGTAGACAGTTGAGCGATGCCGCCAGCCCTGCCGGGCCACAACCGACGATAAACACATCCAGCATCTCGCCCATCGCCTTCCGCTTTTCACTCTTGATGCCTTCGATGCACTGCCGTGCCTGCTCGAAGGCGTTGCGGATCAGCCCCATCCCGCCCAACTCGCCGACGACGTAGATACCCGGCACGTTCGTCTCAAAATTCTCCTGGATACGCGGGATATCAACACCGCGCTTGGCCGTACCGAGCACCAGTTGGATAGCCTCCACCGGGCACGACCGCTCGCACAACCCATGCCCCACACAATGCGTCGGGTTGATGGTAACAGCTTGCCCCTGAATCAGGCCCAGCACGTCTTTCTCTGGACACACCGCCACGCAGTTGCCGGTGCCAATACAAATACCTGGATTTACTTCAGGATGCAGCGACGCTGGCTCCACACCGCCCTGCTCCTGCACTTTCTGATACGCCGCCCGCGCCTGCTGCTCCCGCCTTCGATGCCGCCATACGTACGGCCCCACGAACGCCAGCACAAGTACCAGCGCGACGATCCAGAGTAGAAAAGTTTCTAAAGGCATTTTGCTGAATCCAGGAGACTATGAGTCTAGGAATCTAAGAGGCTACGAGTCTAGGATCTCAAAATGAAGATTTTTTCTTCGTCTCATAGGCTCCCAGACTCATAATCTCTTCCCAGACTCATCTTTCAAAAAGAAAGCCAGAGACTTGTGTAAAGCGAGGCGCTACTGAGGGTGCTGCTTCGTTGCAAGCGCACCTGCGAACTGGTATACAGCCCACCGCCGAGCGGCAGCGTAGCATGGAGCGCCACGGTGTTACTTACCAAAGGATCGGGCAGGTTGGCGGTGGCGGTGCGGTAGAACTGGTACTGCACCCGCAGCCGGGCATCGCCGAAGCTACGTGTAAGGCCCGTAGTGAGGAAAAAGGATGAGCCATCGTCGTCGCTCCAGTAGCTACTGTTGGACGAGAAGCCGAGATCCAGCACACCCGTGCGAGGCACCTGAAGGTAACCGCTTACTGTTTGCCCATCGCGCTCACGCCCGCTCCGGTTGTCCTCTACAAAGTTGACCGCTGCATCACCGCCCAGGACGACGGGACCAAGACGTAGTGAGGTGCCTGCTCCGATCTGATCCCGCCGGAATGATAGGATGCTTTGCGTCCGGTAGATGCTGTAGGGCTGGCGCACGCGGTAGCGCCCGTGCAGCGTGATGCCCGTGGCAGGCACCCACGCACCGCGCACCGTGATCCGCGAAGCAACCCACTCGCTCGAAATGGGATTTCGGTCTACCTGTACATCATTGCGGAGCGACAGCCCCTGCCAGCGCACACGGTGCGACAGCGAGGCAAAGCGGTGGTTCAGCAGGTCGTTCGTCGGGCGGATCTCATTGTACGCGGCCTCGACTTCATACGTCACGCTACTGCGGTCGCCCACTTCGATGTGCGCGAAGCCGCCATAGCGAGGCATCTCTGCCGAAAACCCTTCGTTGCTCCGATCCGGCATAAAACCTAACGCTGTCCCGATCCCTGTCTTGCGGTCGCCAACATGGATCAGTACACCATCCCAGTAGCCATCGCCCGTGGCATAGCGATTCGAGAAGCGCCCGGCCTGCACGTCAAAGCCCGTGAATGCTTTCTCCACGACCAACTCGTAAGCCCGGAAGCTAAAAGCGGGGTCAATGGGCCGCCCGGAACTGTATCGGTAATCGCCACGCAACCGGGTGCGCACGCGCAGGTCCTGCGGCAGGTCGCTGATGGTGAGATGCAGGTTCAGAGAGGGCGTCACGAACGTTCGCTGCGACGAGCCGCCGCCGTTGGTCTGCCATTGCGTGCTGGATTGGAGGGCGTTCATGCTCAACATTACCCGCCCGGCTACCCGCGTTTTTTCAGCCCGGCTGCTCCGCGTGGGTTTTGGTTCCTCGTGCGGAGAAACCGGCTCCTCCTCAACCACCGCTGGCTGCTCCTCGACAGGCTCAAGTTCTGGGATTGGTTCTGCCTCCAGTTCGGGAGGCACAGGCGTGCCCGGTGTGCGCAGTTGCAGCGTGGTGCCCAGCGTCACGGGAAACGGCTCGCCTGAGAATGTGACCACGCTTCGGTCTGAAATGCTGCTGACCACCACCAGCCGCCCGATCAACGCACCGTCGCGGTAGACAGACAGCGTATCATCGGGCATCACGCCCACATCACGCCCGGCGTCCAGATAGAGGTTCTGCCCGGCCAGATACGTCACGCGGGCGGGGACCAGTGCGTCCTGCGCCTGCACATCTGCCGCCAGCCCCATCAGAAGCCCGAGCAAAAGGATAGGTACAAACAACGTCCGCACGTTAGTCCTCTTCTCCATTTGGATGGCAGGAATAACAGGCGTTTGATTCATACACATAGCCTTGTACTTCATCGTGCTCATCATCCATCTCGGACTGTCGGTGCTCGTGGCAGACGAGGCAGGTGAAAATGTTAAAGTCGTTTGGATCGGTATGACACGTCTGGCAATTTTGCCACTCGCCCTCATGCTCACCGTCGAAAATGGGGAAATACTGATTATCGTGGTCAAACGACGTATCGTCCCAGTCATTGGTGTTATGACAGTCGAGGCAATTCGTGGGGAAGCCCTGGCCGCCATGCTCTTGCTGGTAATCGGACTGATGGCAGCTAAAGCAGTCGTTCTGATCTATCGGATCGAAGAGCGGCGTGAAGTCAGGCGGCGGCGCATGGCAGGCATTGCACGGCAGCGTCTCGTGTGCCCCAACAAGCGCAAAACCGTTGGATGATGCGCTGTGACTGAACGTCGCGCCCGTCCAGGTATCGACGGTGTGGCACTCCTGGCATTCATACGGGAAACCGTCGGCGGCATGCTGCTGGTCATAATCCGGCTGATGACAGGTCAGACAATCCTGGTCATCCTCTGGCTCAAAGAGCGGCGTAAAATCTGGAGGCGGCGCATGGCAAGAGGAGCATTCCAGCGATTCGTGCGCGCCCAGCAACCGGAATCCATTCGCCGTCGCCGCATGGTCGAAGACTGCATCCTCCCAGGTGTTGATATTGTGGCATTCCAGACAGGTCGTCGGGAAACCCGTGCCCGCATGCTCTTGATCATAATCGGGCTGGTGGCACGAAATACAATCGTCCTTATTGACGGGA
The DNA here is from genome assembly GCA_035312345.1 of Rhodothermales bacterium. GTDB lineage: Bacteria > Bacteroidota > Rhodothermia > Rhodothermales > DATGCC01 > DATGCC01. The sequence goes on along the minus strand of DATGCC010000573.1, from coordinate 6,422 downwards.
TCGAACAGGGGGTCGAAGTCAGGCGGTGGCGCATGGCACGATGAACATTCCAGGGTCTCGTGAGCCCCGACCAGCGCAAAGCCGTTTGCTGTTGCTGCATGATCAAAGACCGCATCATCCCACGTATCCGTGTTATGGCATTCCAGACAATTGGTCGGGAACCCTGTGCCTGCGTGCTGTTGGTCATAATCAGGCTGGTGGCAGGTCAGGCAATCCTCCTCGTTGGCCGGATTGAAAAGCGGTGTGAAGTCGGGCAGTGGCGCATGGCAGGAGGCGCATTCGAGGGTATTATGCGCACCAATCAGGTTGAACCCGTTCGCCACTGCGCCGTGGTCGAAGGTCACCCCTGTCCAGGTATCAACAGTGTGGCACTCCTGGCAGTCCGTCGGGAAGCCGGTGCCTGCGTGTTGCTGATCATACTCGGGCTGGTGGCACGTAATGCAGTCGTCCTGGCTCGTGGGGTTGAACAACGGATCGAAGTCAGGCGGCGGCGTGTGGCAAGCCGTACAGGGCAGCGGGATGTGCGCCCCGACCAACGCAAAGCCATTGGCTATCGCGGCATGATCGAACGTCGCATCCTGCCAGGATTCGCTGTTGTGACATTCCAAGCAGTTGGTCGGAAAGCCGCTACCGGCGTGCTGTTGATCATAATCGGCTTGATGACAGGTCAGGCAATCCTCATCGTTGGCGGGCTGGAAGCGAGGGACGAAATCCGGCGGCGGACCGTGACACGCTGAACAGTCGAGATTATCGTGGGCACCAAGGAGGTCGAACCCGTTCGATACCGTCACATGATCGAAGGCCGAGTCGCCCCAATCCTCTGTATTGTGACATTCCAGGCAGGTGGTTGGAAAGCCGCTGCCCGCATGCTCGTCTTCATAATCGGGCTGGTGACAGGTAAAGCAGTCGTCCTGGCTCGCAGGTTGGAACAGCGGATCGAAACCCGGCGGCGGTCCGTGGCACGAGGAGCATTCGAGCAGGTCGTGTGCGCCGACGAGCGCAAAGCCATTGGCAACGGTCGCGTGGGCAAAGTCAGCGTCATCCCAATCCTGCGTATTGTGGCATTCGAGACAGGCCGTGGGGAAACCGGTGCCCGCGTGCTCGTCTTCATAGTCGGACTGGTGGCAGGTCAAACAATCCTGGTCGCTGGAGGGCGTAAATATCGGACTGAAATCCGGTGGAGGATTGTGACAGGAAGCGCATTCCAATTCATTGTGCGCCCCCAGTAAATCAAAGCCGTTGGCAACCGAGGCATGGGCGAAATCGGCGTCATCCCAATCCTCTGTATTGTGACATTCCAGGCAGGTCGTCGGAAAGCTGCTGCCCGCATGCTCGTCTTCATAATCGGGCTGGTGACAGGTAAAGCAGTCGTCCTGGCTCGCAGGTTGGAACAGCGGATCGAAACCCGGCGGTGGCGCATGACACGAGGAACATTCCAGGTCGTCGTGCGCGCCTACGAGGTCGAACCCGTTCGCCACCACACCATGATCAAAGACAGCGTCGTCCCAATCCTGCGTATTGTGGCATTCGAGACAGGCCGTGGGGAAACCGGTGCCGCCATGTTCATCTTCATAATCCGACTGATGACAGGTAAAGCAGTCGTCCTGGTTCGTTGGCTGGAACAGCGGATCGAAGATCGGCGGCGGGGAATGGCAGGCCGAGCAGGGCAATGGCATGTGCGCGCCTACAAGGGCAAATCCGTTGGCGACGGCAGCATGTTCGAAGTCGGCATCCTCCCAGTTGTTCGTGTTGTGACAATCAATGCAGGTGGTGGGGAATCCTGATCCTGCATGGGCATCGTCGTAATCGGGCTGATGGCAAGTGAAGCAGTCGTCTTGGCTCGCTGGCTGAAACAGCGGATCGAAGCCGGGCGGTGGCCCGTGGCACGAGGAGCATTCGAGCAGGTCGTGTGCGCCGACGAGCGCAAAGCCATTGGCAACGGTCGCATGCTCGAAGGTCGCATCATCCCAGGTGTTGATAGTGTGGCATTCGAGGCAGGTGGTCGGAAAGCCAGTCCCTGCGTGTTCTTCTTCGTAATCGGGCTGATGGCAAGTGAAGCAGTCGTCTTGGCTCGCTGGCTGAAACGCCGGCTCAAAGTCTGGTTCTTCGTGGCAGGCGACGCATTCCAGCGGCTCATGGGCACCGAGGAGCGCGAAGCCGTTGGCGACCGCCGCGTGGTCGAATAGCGGTGTGGCCGCCCAGGCCAGTGTGTTGTGGCACGAAGCACAGGTGGTCGGGAAGCCCTGCTCGCCGTGGGCCTCTTCATAATCCGGCTCGTGGCATGAGAGGCAGTCGGTGTCGAGCAGCGTGAAGGCCCCGCCCTGGTCCGACGTGTGGCAACTCTCGCAACTGATCTGCATGTGTGCCCCAGTCAGCGGGAAGCTGGTCTGGCTGTGCACCTCAAGCCCATTCACCATCTCGAACGAGGTCGTGTTGTGACAGTCTACACAGGCTCCCGCAAACTCCCCCTGATGCACATCCACATGGCACGAGGCGCAATCGTTGGCAGCCACCTTAGGCATGTCGAATCGGGCATCGAGATGACAGTTGGCGCACTCCGCCTGCGCGTGGCGACCCGTCAGCGGAAAGCTAGTCTGTTGCCCGTGGTCGAAAGCCAGAGAATCGCGGAGCGGCGTCCAGCCCGTCGCTTTGTGGCAGGTCGAGCAGTCGATGTCGATGGTGAAGCCGCCATGCATCCGGTTGCCCTGCTCCTGGGCCTGAACAACGGACGGCCACGCCGCCCCACACAGCATCACCAGTAGCAAGAATCCGCCAACCTTCGACATCCTGGGCGCTATGTAAAAAAGACTTCTCATCCGCCACCGTGACAGTCTTTGCAGGCTGTGCCGAGCGGACGAAAGCGCACGAAAGTGCTGCCATCGGGCGCGGTTTCGGTGCGGTGACACTGCCCACAAGTGGCGTTTTGGTGCGCACCGATCAACGGAAAGCGGGTCTGGCTGTGATCGAAGGTTTCCGCAGCCTGCGTGAAGCCATCGGTCGTATGGCAGCTTTCGCAAGTCTGATCGGCAAACTGCCCCTGGTGCGGACCGTCGGGTGCGTGGCAGCTTTCACAATCGGTAGCAAGGCCACGAAACCGTTGGACCGGGTCTCCGTCGGCATCCGGTTGCGTCGTGTGGCAGCTTTCACAAGCAACGGTGGTGTGCAACCCCGTCAGCGGAAAACCCGTCTCGTCGTGGTCGAAGTCGATGCCGCGCGTCCAGCCATCGGTGATGTGACAGTCGGCGCAGACGGTCGCGCTCTGTGCATCGGCGAACTGGTTGCCGTGGGGATTGTTGGGCTCGTGGCAAGAGGCGCAGGTCAGCTCAGCAAACGCGAACGTCGGCGCAGCATTGTCTTCCGTGTGATGACACGCCGAGCAAGGCGTGGCGAGGTGCGCGCCCGTCAGCGGAAAACGGGTCGCTTCGTTGTGCCGCTCCAGGCTGTACGTCGTGGGAAACCAGCCCTCCTGCGTGTGACAGTTGGTGCAGAGCGTGCCGCCGGGCGTCTCGGCAAACGTGCCGTCGTGGTAATCGGTATGGCACGAGAGGCAATCATCCACACGGATTCGCGGATAGGTGTGCTGCTCCGTGCCCCTTACAAACGACAGACTGATGGTGCCGTCGTTGCGCGCCGGGCGGGCATGGCACGCGGCACAATCGAGCGTGGCGTGGCGGCCTTCGAGGTCGAAACCTGTGGCGCTGTGGTTGAAACGATCCTCATCGAAGTTGCGGATCTGCTGCCAGCCCGCCGGGTTGTGGCAATTCGCACAGTTGCCGCCGAATGCGCCACTGTGAGCATCTTGGTGGCAGGATGAGCAGTTGGCAAAAGACAAGCCCTCGAACTGCATGAACGTCTCCCCGCCCCTCGTCGCCTGCGGATGGCAACTTTCACAATCAACCTGTTGGTGCTGTCCGGTAAGCTTGAAGCGGGCCTGGTCGTGGTCGAAGCGACTCGCCTCCTCCCACGCGTCGGTAGCATGGCAAGTGGCGCAGTCCTCACCCTCAAACTGCCCGGCATGCGGCGTATCGGCTACATGGCAATTCTGGCAGGTGGTGCCAAGACCCAGATACGTGCGGTCGAGCGCACTGTTTTGCCCTTTGAAACGCCGCACATCAGCAGCCACGATGAAGTCCGGCTGGTGGCAACTCCGACAGTCTACATCCGTGTGCGCCCCCGTCAGCCGGAAGCCTGTGCGGTTGTGGTTAAACTCACGCTCGTTGAGCCGAACCAGTTCGAAATCAGTCCCAAAATGTTCTTTATGGCAATCAGCACAATTTTGATCAGACACGCTTGCATGGAACCCCTGCCCGGCCCGCACGCGGTTCTGCAACGGCGTATGGCAGGACAAACATTTCTGGTTGTCGATCCCTTGCTCCCCCAGCGAATGGCACGAGGTGCAGTTGCGTATCCCTTCCAGGTCGGCGTGCGCCTGCGAGAGCTTGCCCGGCGAGATGAGTTGGGCGTGAGCAGAAGATGCACAACCTAAGATGAGCAACAAGAGCGTGAAAAGTGAAACGTGAACCGTAAGGGTGCTTTGCCAAGACGGTATGCGACCAGCCCTCTTACGTTTTACGCTATACGTTTTACGTTCTGCTATGTAACCTCGACCGCTCACGGATGCATCGTATCCAATCGTTTCAGGGCAACCTCGGCTTTCGTTTTCATCGCGGAATCTTTCGACTGGGTGGCAACGCGCTCCCAGGTGGTGCGGGCATCCGCCAGGCGGCTCGTGTTGGCGTAGATCGCACCGAGATTGTAGAGTGCAGCGGGATTGTCGGGAAACTGTTCGAGCATGTCCTCTGTCGCGGTGAGCGCGGCCTCCCACTGCCCCAGTTCGCCATAGCTCCGGGCCAGGTCGAGCCACGCCTGCTGTCCTTGCGGGTGCAAATCGAGGTAGCGCTGGTAATAGGTGATCGCCTCTTCCGTCTTGTGCCCATCGTGCAGCAGTTGCGCCATGCGGATCAGCGCCGTGGTGTCCTGCGGCGATGCGTCCAGCCTCTGGCGCAGGGCTTCCATCTCGACGTGAAAGCTCGGAGCCAGGTTTTCGCCATCGGGCGTGAAGGCGGTGCTCTGTTCGTGGGTCGTCAGAAAGGGCGAATTGCTCCTGCTGGCGGGGCGTGCAGCCTGGGCAGTCGTTGATGGCGATGCCTCGGTATGCGGAGAGGTCGTGGCGGCAACAGGCGTATCCGGGGTTGCTTCATCCGAACCCTGCCAGAAAAAGACGGCTACGGCTCCGACCAGAAAGAGTGCCAGGATGACAGGCGTGCCATAGGGCGATTGGAGAAATGCGTGTAGCTGTTTCATCGTGTGCCTCAAAAAATCCAGGTATATCCAAAAGCAATGGCCACGCCTACGTGAATCAGAAACGTGACGAGCATGACGAGGGCAAGCGGAATATGGAGCACATGCCAGTAGCCAAAGAGCCGCTGAAACGGCCCCGAGAGTTGCCGCTGTTGATCCAGCCGAGCGCTTTCTATCAGGAGCGGTGCCGCCTGTTCTACCTGTTCATCGGTTGCGCCCTGCTCGGCCAATGCCTGCCTCATCTCGCGCCGCAGGCGGCCCTTGCCTACGTCCAGTCGGATGGCTTTCCAAAACGCGTTCAGGAAACCCGTGGGTGGAGCCGGATGAAACTGCTGGATAAAGCCGCGCACGGTACCTTCATCCAGCGCCGTGATTTCGTGGACCTGCTCGACCAGCGCCGCCTGCTCGCGCTGCATATCGCGCTCAGTGTAAAAGAGGCCGTTGGCAAACTTGGGAATGTGGATGTAGACGTAGCGCCCGAAGATGCCGCTGACGACCACAATCGTCATACTCCAGAATGAAATCGACGCGATGTTGCCGATTTTAAACGTTGTGTGCAACAGAATTAAAAACGGCCCCAGCGTACAGACGAAGATGTGAAACGTGAGCCAGTTGCGCAGCTTGCCCGCCCCCTGCACGCGCGTCCAACGCTTGCGGGTGCTGTACGTGCTCACCCCGACAATGATGAGCAAGCTACCCAGAATACCGAGCCCCTGTCCTACCAGCCCCGATGGCTTAAACACGTCGTGGAGGGATGTGAACGGTCGCTCAGACATGGTCGTGGTATAATAGGTATAGCCCTCCACTAGCGGCGCTAGAGCCAGGGCCAGCCACAGTAGGGGCAGTACAATACGATGGAAGCTCTTCAAGGGGTGTTATTTTTTGTACGGCGAAGGGGATTTTCCAAATCAGTGCATGCTGGTTTTCCAAACAGGTAACACGCGGGCTATGGCTTTCGCCTGTAGATCCATTAGCTTGGTTTGACTACCGGACACTTTTTGTATGATCCAAGGCAACGGTGAAGGCTACCCGGAGAGGCCATCCCTCGTTGAGCATGTGATCGAGAAGGCGCAAACCCAATTGAAACAAGCTCAGATCGCAGCGATCCGCACGATGCACGA
>DATGCC010000572.1:0-6869 GCA_035312345.1 Rhodothermales bacterium | reverse complement strand
CTCCTTGAAAATCGACGGCTTCGTACAGAGGCGGAGGTACAAACACGTAGCCACACGCTCCTCGCCGACTGTGCCAGTCGTGCCAATCGTCACGCGCTTCGGGCTCAGGCTCTTGCAGGCTTGCCCGGCACAGTTCCAGCGCTTCTGCATATTTGTCCCATACGAAGACGGGATATCCTTCCAACTCTCCAGCAATGAGATGGGACCAATACGCCTGCTCCTGCCGAAGCTTACGGGTTATCCATTCGTCTACGGGTTCCGACCACTCCGTTCGTTTCTGCAAGCCGGTAGAATCAAGGAGGACCTCGGTGTACTGGATATAAATATCCCTCCCCTGGGTCGTCAGCACGCCCACAATGCCTTCGTACAAGGTGGAAGGATCACCTGCATAATGCACATCGGACCAGGAGTGCCGCGTGATGGTTGAGTCGGCACTGATCGTCATCGCTTCGCCCGCATACCCAGGGCTGTAGTTACTTATATATTCCCCGGTGGGTACTTGCGCAGCCACATTCAGAGCGCCCATGCAGAACACGATACCTGTGATGAGAAGGCGCATACCATCCCTCTTTTAGTGAGCAAAAGAGTTGGTCTAGAGATGCATGAAACACGGCATAGTTGCTCGCGCTGGCCTGCTTATCGAATTAAAACAGGGGGCGCAGACGTTCGGCATGGACCGTCCACCCGGAATCAGGAAAGCCGGGTGCAGGTGTGGCGGGGGCACCTTCCCATCCAGCCGCCATCATTGCGACAACGCTCAGCAATCCACCGTTGCCGGGCAGGTAGATGGTGAGGCCGGGGCGCTGGTAGTTGTGGCCGTTGGGGAGGTAGCGGTTCTTGGGCGTGTCCATCAGCAGGGCATCCACAGCGCGTTCGGGTTCGCCGAGGCGGGCCGCCGTAATCGCGGTGAGCGGATAATCCCAACCCCACGTTGTTTCCCATTCCCAGTCTTCGAGGACGCGAAATAATGTGCGCCGCATCACCTCGGGATCGACCCGCTTTGAGGGGACAAAGCCATAAGCCCCGAGCAGCGTCGGATGATCGTGGCGCATGGCGGGATCGGTGAACGTGTTCGGGTCGGACTCGGCATTGACGTAGAGGCCATCTCGGATGGGCAGTGGGGCGAGATTGCGGAGGACACGCTCCCAGACAGGCTCACGTGCAAGACCGAGGCGTTCACGCCAGCGCTGGGCTGTTTCTAGTCCAAATGCCCAATAAGCTAGCTCAAAGGTAGGATTGAACGTGGTACGCGCCGGGTGCAACTCCTGCGCCGGGATGAGCGGTGGGCCGAGCACATAATGTCCGGTTGCTGGATCTTGAACCGGATAAGACGCCATGAAAGCCGCCGTTTCAAAAACCACCTCGCGATACGTCTCCAGTACCGCCCGCTCCTGTTTCGCCCGATAGACCAGTTCCGCATAATAGATCGGATGAGGCTGTTGCCAGATCAGAAAGACGCCAATCGTAGAGGGGCTTTTGCGTCCATCGGGACCGACCATCTTGGGCCAGCGAGCCCCCTCATATCCCTGTCGGCGGGCTTTATCGCGGGCAGCGGGCAGGATGGCGCGGTACCAGGGCAGGCTTCGTTCGAGCAGGGGCAGCCGGTCCCAGAGGGCAAAATGAACGGCGTGCCACCAGTGCATCTCCAGGTGAAACTTGCCGTGCCAGCTATTGAACGTGAGCCCCGTTTCCTGTGGCGGCATCGTGCCTGCACACTGGATGGCCGTGAGGTACTGAGACAGCACGATCCGGCGTTCGAGTTCGGCGGCCCGCACATCCGTACTTTCCGATAGATCGATGGCACCGCCCGTGTTCCAGAAATGCGACCAGTGTGCTGCACAATCCGTGCGGACGGTCTCTACAGGGGGCAGGTTGCTTTCTTGTCTGTCTGGAGCAAAAGAGATCACCACTTCAAAATGGTTTGCATCCGGTGGAGAAAGGCGGACGTGGTGATCGGCCTCCTGCTCTATGGTTGTGCCCTCAGACCAGCGTGCGCAAACCGAATAGCTGTCGGCGTCGAGGGTGCGTTGCAGCGTCATCCCGGTGGCATCGCGGGTAATGAAGTTGGTGCGGTGCTGATCGGGCGAAGTCCAGTCGCCGGGGTCGCCGGTATGCACAGGTGCACCGTAGGGAAAGGAGATGCGTAGGGCCCGGTGGGTTGCATTCAACCCTGGAGCCTCGACGCGTATGGCTATCAAATCCTGCTCAGGGTGCACCCACGTCCAGACCTGCACGAGTTGATCTTCCAGCCGAAAGCGACTCACGAGCGTGCCCGTCCACAGGTCAAGCCGCTGTTCGATGTCATGCAGGTCGGCGGCGGTAGCAGGTGTGCCGTTGCTCCGCCTCAAGTCGAAGCCGATGCGGGCAAGGGAGAGTCGGTGCGGATTCTGCCGCAGCCACTGCCCGGCAGGCGATGTTTGCTGATCGGCGTAGGACACCGGGCGACCATGCGCGTCGTACAGCGTCAACGTGTCGCCGAGTTGGTAATTTGCTGGATTCGGAAAGGTGTGCCAGCCCCACTCAGCCTGCGTTGCGAGCGGAATTTCTTGATATGCGTCAGGAAATGTCTGCAAGCCTGTTACATCCGCTGTAAAAGCAAAGCCGCCATTGCCGAGGCTCAATGCAGCAAACGGGTCAACACGTCGAATGATGGGTGCGTGGCGCATGACGAGCGCCTGCCGGTCAATAGCTTGATCAGTGCCAGACAGCGGAGCAACGCTTGTGGGCAAGAGCCTGTTGAAGGCCGTTGCCGTTGCAGCTTCGGAGAGTCGGTGTAGGAAGTGGCGGCGGTTCATGCACCGGGCAGGGCAGTTCAGATAGATCGGATAAACAGTCAGGCAGGCCGACGACGCTTCCAGAACGGCAGCGCAGGTGGTTCCTCACCCATCCAGAAGGGCGCACTGACAAACCAAACTATCATGCCAACCACCATGAGTGTGGCGTGAGTCGTCCAATCGATGGCACCTGCAAAGACCAAAAAGGCGGGGACGACGGTGAGTGCGAGCCCGAGTGCAGAGATGAGTTTGAGTAACGTGTCCATAACTCAAGCTGTGGATGGGGAGGAAACAGATACCGGAGTCGTGGCGGTGCATTGCTGGAACAGGCTGAGCCCGGTGTAGACGAGCAGCGCAAAAAACCATGCAGGCAGGCCGAGGAAGAAAATCTGGAGACTAAAAAGGACGTTCAGCATCCATGCAAACGCAAGCGCTCCGAGCCAGGCGACCGTCGCTGGCAGGCTCACGCGGAGACGGCGACTCTCGGCATAGTTCTCCCGCAATCCCAGACGTGGCAGCAACCAGAAATCGGCGACAATGACCGCGCCCATGGGGACGAGCAGGAGGCCGTAGAGCGCCACGAAATCGAGCAGCCGCATCATCAGCGCAGGGAAGAGGGCCGCAATGGTTGTGATAACCCCGACAGCCGCCGTCACCTTCCAGCGCTTCCAGCCCGGCGTAACGGTTTGCATCGCCAGCCCGGCGCGGTAGATCGTCGGGTTGGCCGTCGTCCAGCCCGCCACGACGACCGCGACGAGTCCAGCCAGCCCGGCACCAAGAAAAGCGATAGGGCCGGGTGCTACTTCGCCGCCCTGTTGCAGCGCGAGGGCCACGAGGATGCCCGAAGCGACCCATGCGATGAAATGACCGAGGTACATGCCGAACGCGCTGAAAAAGCCGTATTGCCACTTCCGAGCGTAGCGCAGGATGGTCATGTCGGCCATGCCGAGGTGCATAGCAGCATTGGCAAACCAAGAGAAAAAAACAACATGCCAGAACGTAAAATGCACGCGTCCCTCGACGGGAATGCCGGTCCAAATGACCTCGTTCGCCACGCCCCAGAAATCGCCCGGCTGCTCGACGCCAAGTTGGGGCAGCACCGCCACGCCACACGCTACGAACACGAGCAACATCCAGGGCGAAGCCACCTTGCTGAAAGCTGCGATTTTCTCGAATCCGAGGATGGCAAACATGGTCACGACAGATCCAACGAGTAGCACCGTTACCACCCAGGCAGCACTCGTCGGGTAAAGGTCCGAAAGCTGCGGCATGGGCATGTCGAATGGGATGCCCACGGCGGTCGCGGCTACCGAGATCATGCTGCCCGCGAGGAAGCAAAACATCAGCGCGTTGACCAGATTGTAGGCGACGAGCAGGTATGGCCCAGCGATTTTGCGCAGCTTCCAGTAGAGGTTCAGCCGTGTTTTGGTAGCAATCGGCGCGCAGATGAAGGCCCACGAGAGCACTGCCAGCAGGTTGCCGACAAGCAGTCCGAGAAACAAATCGGCTGCCGCGACGCCGTGCGCTACGAAGAGCGGCCCGATGACGAACTCGGTGCCCGCCACATGCTCGCCCGCGTACAGCCCCGCGAAGTTGCCCGGTCCCTGGAGTTTTGCTTCCGGGACCGGCTCCCGGTCGAACTCGTTGATGGCGTCAAGCCGCTCGGCTACGGTTTGAGGCATGGGCTGTTAGGGCTGGATGAGGGGAGCAATAAATACTTCAGAAGCAGCATCAAACCTCCATCTCTGGGCAGAGATATGGCACCTCCGCAACGCGAAAGACCTGCTCCAGGGTGTCCGCTCGAAGGGGCAGGCGCAAGCGCAAGGAGGTTTCTGTGAGTTCCAAAATCTGAGCCTGGATTTCTGCCGTGTCTTCCTGCCACCTCAAAGTGTCTGCTGAGACCTGCCACTGCGTAAGCCGATAGGTTTCCCAGCACGAATCCATCAACAGTGTGCCGTCCGACAAAAAAATCTGCATCACGCCGGGCAGACCGGATGTATCGGCGTTGACCCACACTTTGTCGGTGAGGAGCGCTGCTTGGGACGTTAGCGTGGCTACCGAATCTGCTGCCGTATCTGTCGTGTCGGAGGGTGGAGACGGTTGGCAGCCAACGGCTACAAGCAGAAGTGCGGCAAAGACAAGACGCTGCATGGGTGCTGAGGCACTGATAGGTGGAGGTTTTGATGCCCCAATGTAGCCCAAAGCTACAGTGCTTGCAACGTGCCGAGACGGGAATCTACCCTTCGTCCGGCGGCGTCAGTTTGAAATGTTCGAGGAAGCGCGTGTCGAAGTGGCCTGCGCGGAAGTCGTCGTTGCGCATGAGTTGCTGGTGGAACGGGATGGTGGTCTTGACGCCTTCAATGACAAACTCGTCCAGGGCTCGCTGCATCTTCTGGATCGCCAACTCGCGGGTGCGGCCCCGCACGATCAGCTTGGCAATCATGGAGTCGTAGTACGGCGGGATGTTATAGCCCGTATAGGCGTGCGTGTCCATGCGGACGCCGTGGCCGCCGGGGGGATGAAACGTGTGGATGGTGCCGGGCGACGGGCTGAAGTTGCGAAACGGATCCTCGGCATTGATGCGGCACTCGATGGCGTGGCCTTCCAGCACCACATCGCGTTTGCGAATCGTCTCGCCCTGTGCCACGCGGATCTGGTATTCAATCAGATCGCTGTCGGTCACCTCTTCGGTCACGGGATGCTCCACCTGGATGCGTGTGTTCATCTCCATAAAGTAGAAATCGCCATTGGCATCCAGCAGAAACTCGACCGTTCCGGCTCCTTCATAGTTGACGGCGTCGGCTCCCTGGATGGCGGCTTCGCCCATCCGCTGGCGCAGGTCGGCGTCTACCACCGGCGAGGGCGATTCTTCGAGTAGCTTCTGGTGGCGGCGCTGGATGGAACACTCGCGCTCGCCGAAATGAATGGTTGTGCCCTGCCCATCACCCAGCAACTGGATCTCCACATGGCGCGGCTCCACGACGAACTTCTCCAGATACACATCCGGGTTGTTGAACGCGGCTTCTGCTTCGGTGCGGGCGGCCGTAAACTGCTTGGCGAAATCCTTCTCCTCTGGCACGAGCCGCATGCCCTTGCCGCCCCCACCGGCGCTGGCCTTGATCATTACCGGATAGCCAATCTCGGCGGCGACCCGCATTGCTTCTTTCACATCGTCAATTACGCCATCCGAGCCCGGCACGACCGGCACGCCGGCCTTGCGCATCGTGTCCTTGGCCTGACTCTTGTCGCCCATCAGCGAAATGGTTTCGGGCGAAGGGCCAATAAACTTGATACCGTGGTCGGTACAAATGGCACTGAAATCGGCATTCTCAGACAGAAAGCCGTAGCCGGGATGGATGGCGTCGGCCCCGGTGACTTCGGCAGCAGCGATGATGCGGTCGGGGCGCAGGTAGCTCTCACGGGAGGCAGGCGGCCCGATGCACACCGCCTCATTGGCAAAGCGGACATGCAGCGAATCGCGGTCGGCAGTAGAGAATACCGCGACGGTCTGCAACCCCATTTCGTGGCAACTGCGAATGACGCGGAGCGCGATCTCGCCCCGGTTGGCGATGAGAACCTTTTTTATCATTTGGGATTTGGGATTTTAGATTTTGGATTGTTTCGAGACGGCGCGCAATTCCAAAATCCAAAATCGCCAATCTAAATCGATTAAGCGGGGTCGATGACGAAGAGCGGCTGGTCGAATTCGACCGGCTCGGCATTTTCGGCGAGGATTTGCTTGACGGTGCCGGCCACTTCACTTTCGATCTCGTTCATCAGCTTCATGGCTTCGATGATGCACAGCACATCACCAACCTTGACAGTGTCGCCTACCTGGACGAACGGGTCGGCGTCGGGGGCCGGAGCCTCGTAAAACGTGCCGACGATAGGCGCTTTCACCGTTGTGCCTTCTGTTGCGGGAGCAGCCTCTTCCTTTGCTTCGGACGGCGCTGATGAAGCGGATGGCGTGTCGGCTGTCGGTGCCGGGTGGGGCACGGGTGCCGGTGGCGTCTGGGGATAGGGGGGTGGGGCCGAAGAAGGGTACGGTGGCGCATAGCCCATGCCATAGGAAGGCATCATCGGCTGCTGCACCAT
>DATGCC010000571.1:0-11050 GCA_035312345.1 Rhodothermales bacterium | reverse complement strand
GGGCGCCGTCCACATGATCCAGGATCCAGCGGAACTTGGTGCCAGAGAAGTACGCATCCAGCACGAGGCCTGTTTTTTCTCTGAAAAAATCGGCCTTGCCCTCGGCTTTCAGTTGGTCACAGAAAGGCGCGGTGCGGCGGTCTTGCCAGACGATGGCGTGGTGAATGGGCTTACCGGTGTGCCGATCCCACACGACCGTCGTCTCGCGCTGGTTGGTGATACCGATGGCTGCCACCTCCCGCGCCGAGACGTTGTGATGTGCCAGCACCTCCGCCGCCACTCCAATCTGCGTGGCCCAGATGGCGTCAGCGTCGTGCTCTACCCAACCGGGCTGTGGGAAAATCTGCTCGAACTCTCGCTGGGCTACCCCGTGGATCCGGCCAGCCTGGTCGAACAGGATGGCACGCGAGCTCGTCGTGCCCTGATCCAGGGCTAGGATGTAGGACATAGGGCCTTACGTGTCTGGTCGAATGCAACAATCGGCTCTAACAAACGAAGACGAGGCCCAGGAACGCAAGGAACAGCCTTCTGCTTCGGCAGAAAATTTTCACAAGCGCCCTCTGCTGGGACTGGACCTAACCGGCCAACCTCTGGTAGGATGTAACACCCCACCACCCCTTCTTATGCTATGGAAATAGGCGACCACGTCCCCAACGCAACGGTCATCACCGAAACCGGCGCGCAGCACACCCTCGATGAGTTGCGCAACGATCAGGTAGCTGTCCTCTTCTTCTACCCCAAAGATGAGTCTCCCATCTGCACCATCGAAGCGTGTAGCTTCCGCGATGCCTACCAGGACTTCGTGACGGCGCAGGCGGTGGTCATCGGTGTCAGTTCAGATTCGGCAGTCTCGCACCAGGCCTTTCGGGAAAACCACAACCTGCCCTATACCCTCATCGCCGACAAGGGGGGCATGCTTCGCAAAGCGTTCGACGTACCCAAACGACTCGGTTTTCTGGAGGGCCGGGTAACGTACGTCATTGACCGTGACGGGATCATCCAGCACATCTTCAACGCCCCTTTTTCCGCAGCACCTCATGTTGCCGAAGCCCTCACCGTCGTGCACCGGTTGCAAGAAGATGCTGTTTCTGGCCTTGACCTGTAGACAAAAAAACGCGGCCCCGAAGCTCAAAGGCTCCAGGACCGCGTTGCTCACCTGATTGAGGGTGTCAGGTCAAGCTACTTCATCAATACCATGCGGCGTGAGATCGTCTGTTGCGGCGTCTCCAACCGGTACAGGTACGTCCCACTCGCCAGATCGCTGGCTTCAAACGTCACCTGGTGTGCCCCCGCGCTCAGGTTAGCGCTATCGACGAGCACGCGCACGCGCTGACCGAGGAGGTTGTAGACGGCCAGACGGACGGGGCCATCGGCAGAGAGGTTAAATTGGATCTGCGTCGATGGGTTGAACGGGTTGGGGTAGTTGGCTCCTAGTTCGACGCCGGTGGGTACTTCAGCATCAAGGGTTTCGGCTTCGACACCATTGGAGGCTGTCGCAGAACGGTTGCTTGTGCCACCCTCATAGGCCGCCGGGGTCGTCGTGTCGTAGATGTTGAACAGACGGGTGGCGGCGACGGCATAGGCTGCGCGCGTCACGTCGTCATTCGGGTTGAAGGTGGCATGGAGCGTCGGGAGCGGATCGAACGGGCCCTGTTCCAGGCTGAACTGCGCGGTCATCACGCCCGTGTCGAGCGCCAACTGCACGTAGCCTCTCAGCTTGGCAGGGATGTCATTCTGGTCGTCCAGCGCGATGCGTTCGCCGTTGTAGGAAACCACCACATCACCCGAGAACCCGGCAGCGATGTCCTGAAAGCCGAGGCTTTGCATCAGCGAGTAGGCCAGTTCGGCGCGGGTTACGGTGCCGGTCGGGTTGAACGCGCTGCCGCTGGTTCGGATGATGGCGTTGGCATGCTGCGCCTGGTCCTTCATCGCACCACCGAAGGCCGCAACGGCTTCGACGAACGGAGCCTGGGCGCTACTCACATCGCTGAAGGAGAACCCGCCGTTTAGTGGCAGCGACTGGCGGACGCCGGCTCCCATCACGAGGTATTCAGCCAGCGCGGCCCGTGTCAGCAATGCATCGGGGCGAAAGGTGCCATTGGCAAAGCCATCAAAAAGATGATTGGTCACGCCAGACTCGATGAAGCCCTGGGCCGGGTGCCCGGCGATGTCGTTGAGGCCATTGAATCCGTTGGTCACTTCAAAGCGGATGGTGCCTTCGATGGTGCCGGGCAGCGCGGTGCCGTTGGTCACGCCAAGCGGATCAACCGCCACGCCAGAGACCGAGCCAATACCGCTCACCGTGATGCTCCAGGTGCCTTCTTTGCCAGGAGCCGCCACACCCGCCGATTCGCCGAGAACAGGCAGCGTGATGCTGGATCCATAGCGATTGCCGTCCGGGTCGGTGAGCACGATGGCAACGGTGTTGTCCGGCACATCGGCGCGGGCCTTGACCACGGCCACATCACCAGCCACATCGAACGTCATACTGTCGGTGTCGCCCACAGGGCTAAAGGCGAGCGCGAAATCCAGCGAGCCACCATCCGAAATGTTAGCGCTGCTGTTAAAGGTGCGTTCGGCGTTGAGCGTCGCGCCAAAGTCGGTGCGGATATCCAGCGCAGCCACGACAGCGTTGTAGGCATTGACGAAGCCTGCGCCCACTTCCCAGGCTTCACGGCCCGGCATGTTGGTCGCCGTCTGCATAATGATGTCCTTGATCTCCAGCGGCGAGAGCGTCGGATCGGCTTCCAGCATCAGCGCCACGATGCCTGCCACGTGCGGTGTCGCCATCGAGGTGCCTTGCATCACCGTGTAGAACGGGTTGTCGTCGCGGATACCAAGCAGGCACAGGGGCGACCCCGCCGAGCAGGTCGAGGTAATGTCTACGCCGGGGGCTACAACGCTTAACTCGTTCTTAGCCGTCCACGTCTTACCGTCATAGGTGGTAAAGGTAAACGACTGGCCTTTCAGACCACGTGAGGAGAAATCGGCCAGCGCCGCGTTTTTCTCACCAGCACCCACGGAGATAACCCACGGGGCCACTGCGTACGGGTTGTGGGTGTTTTCGCCAGAGCCTTCGTTGCCTGCTGCAAACAGCACGGCAATGTTGCGCTGGATGGTGTGGTACGAGGCCTGCACGACGGGGTTGGCTGGATCGAAGGTGCCAGACGATCCCCACGAGTTGGTAATCACTCGGATCGGATTTTCAAACGAGAATTGGTGGGTGATGGCATAGTCGAAGCCGCCCAGGGCATCAAGCACGAGCAGCACGCCGCCAGAGCCGTAACCGACGAGGTCAGCGCCCGGAGCCACGCCTTCATAGAGGCCGCCACTCTGCACACCGGTGCCACCGACCGTGCCAGCCACATGGGTGCCGTGGCCCGAGTTGGTATCGGTATTGATCACACCCTCTACATAGGTGATAGGCAGCATGGTGTCGTAAGCGTTCAGGTTCGTCGAACCCAATACATTCTCGACCACATGGGACCCATATTCGAGGTCGGGATGCGACGCATCAATGCCAGAGTCATTGACAACGACCGTAATGCCTGTGCCGGAGAAGGGCAGGCCCTGGCTGGTGCGCAGGTTGCTATCGGTGCGCAGCTTAGTCACGCCTGTCAGATTGTTGGCTTCTTTGTTGTAATAGGTCAGCTCTTCGTTGGGCCAGATCGACAGCACATTATTGAGCCCGGCGATGCGCTGAATCTGGAGGGCCGTTGCGCTGACCCCCATGATGGGCAGCGACTCGAAATAGACCCCTTTCGTTACACCGAGGGCCTGCACGGCGGCGATCTGGCTGGTCGTCAGCGGGTTGTCCTGGTCGAAGGTTACAACGACCGTGGTGCGCTCCAGCGGGTTCATCGACGCCAGCGTGGACTGGAGGCCGGGACCCAAAGTGACATCCTGGGCGAACGCGGTGGTGGTGCCCAAGAGCAGCACCAGTGTAACGAGGGCGAGTCGGAGAGACTTGCGAATGCAATGAAAAGTGGTAGCGGGGGTCATGACGATTCCTCTAGTCAAGGTGAGCAAGTGGAAAAGGCACCTGAGCCGTGCTGTGCCTTACTTGCTTCCAATATCCCCCCTGCCGCGCGCCGTCGGTATCAGTCAGAAGCGGTGCTTTGTGTCGGACGATGCAACAAGCTGCAGTAAGACTGGATGACGCCTCCGTGTAGGACTAGACTTACAAGGATCGGCCCTGGCTACCTGCTGCCCCGTTAAACCAACTGAAATCGCTACATTTCAGGCAAGCCCCAGTGTGATGTGTGGGGGTATGGGAGGGTGAGTGTATGCAAGGAAAGACACTTTAAGATCTCCCATACCCCCACATTCAAGCGCTCCCAAACACAGAAAACCCGAAGGACGGACACCTCCTCCGGGTTTCCAGCGCTACGGTTCTCTCATTCTGTTTAAGCCTGTCCCGGCATCATCAGTTGCAGCAACACGTCAGGCACCTGCTCAAACTCGATAGATTTGTCGAGGAAGGAATCGGCTCCGGCCTGCATGCAGGTGTCGCGGTAGAACGAGTTGGTGTGGTTGGTCAGCATAATCACCCGCGTCTCCGGGTAATCCCGCTTGATGTCTTTGAGCGCGTTGATGCCGTTACCACCGGGCATCTGGATGTCCAGCACCACAAGGTCGGGGTGCAACGTCCGTACCGATTCGAGCGTTGCGTCTATATCATCGGCCTCCGCGACGAGTTGTACCTGCTCTATTTCTGAGAGCATAGCGACCAGATGTTGCCGTACAATGGTCGAGTCGTCGGCGACGAGGACTTTATATTTAGCAGCCATTATCATAAGGGTTACCTCCGTGGAAACAGTATATCTCATATCCACGGAGAACGACGTAAGTTATTTTACTCTAGTAAAGTAAGAAGGGCTGCGTATTCGCTGTAGGACAGACACCTAGAGTCGTGTAGGACTAGTCTTACAGGCGGTCAGCTGACAGCCTGTAGCTCTCTGCTTTGGAAATGGTTTTCGTCTGAAACAAAACTGGCTGACACTGCTGGGAGCTAACAGCTCATCAATAAATCAAATTATTCTTGATGGCGTAGTGCGTCAGTTCGGCGTTGCTCTTCATGTTCATTTTTTCGAGCACGCGGGCGCGGTAGGTGCTGATGGTCTTGACGCTCAGCGACAGCATCTCGCCGATCTCGGTGGCCGTCTTGCCCGTAGCCAGGAGACGCATCACCTGAAACTCGCGGTCGGATAGCGCTTCGTGGAGAGGACCTTCGAGGTTAGAATCCAGGCGATTGAGTAGCGTCTCGGCGACGGCGGCGCTCATGTATTTGCTGCCACTGGCAACCCGGCGGATGGCTTCGACCAGCTTCTCGGCAGCGCTCTCTTTGGTCAGGTACCCGGCGGCCCCGGCCCGCAACATCCGCACGGCGTACTGATCTTCGGCGTGCATGCTCAACACCAAAACGGGAAGCTTTGGATATTCGACCTGGAGTTGTTTGAGTGTGTCGAGGCCACTGCGGCCCGGCATGTTGAGATCCATTACCACTACATCGAATGCGTCTTCCCGCACCAGATCCAGCACCTCGTTGCCATCGGCAGCCTCCCCGCTCACCTTCAGATCCATCGTCTCCGAGATGATCTGAGCCAGCCCGCGCCGGACCACCGCGTGATCGTCTGCAATGAGTACCTTCGTCATGGATGTGCGTTGTTCGTGAGAGGGGAAAACAAGATACGTGTTCTGCCTGAAAAGTAAAGAATGCGAACACGGGCGAGCGCAACAGAGGCGTTTTTTCTGGATAATTAAAGCGTTAAGGTGCCGCTCAACCAAGCGCCATCCGTTCTACGTTTCACATCTCCGGGATCGGAATACGTACCGTGACTTCGGTGCCTTCGCCCGGCGCGCTGTCGAACGCGATGATTCCATCCCAGGCCTGGGTACGTTCGCGCATACCGAGCATGCCGAGTGAGTTGGAGTTGACGGCGTCGAGGTCGTCGATGCCACGTCCATTGTCTTTCACGATGAGCTTTAGTTCGTGCGGCTCCCCACACAAGGTCACGTCTAGGCGCGACGCGTCGGCGTGGCGGGCAATGTTGGTCAGAATCTCCTGAAACACGCGGAACGTAGCTGTCGAGCGGTTGCGGTCCAGATGATCGAGGCTGCCTTCGTGCGTGAATGAAAACCGCAGCCCGGTGCGCTTGGCAAACTCCTGCGTCTGCCATTCGAGCGCGGCAGCAAGGCCCAGGTCGTCGAGGATCCCCGGGCGCAGTTCGCTGGCGATGCGGCGGACCGTCTGGATGGTGTCGTCAATGAGCACCTTCATGGTATCGACGTGCTGGTGCAGCGACGCTTGTTCATCAAGCAGTCCTTTCTCGATCCACGACACATCCATGCGCAGGGCGGTGAGTGCCTGGCCGAGTTGGTCGTGCACCTCACGGGCAATGCGTGTGCGTTCGGCTTCACGCACGGTTTGCTGGCGCTGAGCCAGGTCGCGGAGTTGCTGGCGCGAGCGGCGGAGGGCTTCCTCGCGGCTTTTCAAATCGGTGATGTCGCGCTGGATGGAGATGACCTCATCCTCACCGCATTGCACGACCCGCCCCTCGCGCACATGCTTCTCGCCGTTGACTTCGATCTCGTACTCGAAGGTCTGCATGGTACCTGTTTCGAGCGCCCGGTCCACACAGGCCCGTGCCCTATGGGCCACCTCCGGCGGCAGCAGGTCATACGAACACAGCCCGATCAACTCCTGGGGATCTGAAAAGGCTTCGTAATCGCGAGGTAGGCGCACTTCGAGGTAGGTGCCGTCGCGATCCAGCCGCACCAGCGCATCCGGCAGGGCATCGACGATGGCGCGGTTCTGAGCTTCGCTCTTGCGCAACGCCTCCTCGGCCCGCCGCCGTTCGGTCAGGTCACGTACATGGAGTAGCAACGCGGGCGTTGAGCCAAAAAGCATGCGTCGCACCCGGATCTCCACCGGAATCACCTGCCCATCACCTGTACGGCTAAAGCTCTCCACATAATCCAGCTTGCCTGCCTTCATCTGGTCGAAGGTCGCCTGCGCCTGCTCGCGCTCGTCAGGCGGTACCAGATCCAGCATGTTTGTGCCGATCAGATCCTCACGGTCACACCGATGCAGCCGGCACGCCGCCGGGTTGGCATCGAGCACCTTACCCTTAAAATCCTCAACGAAAATAGCGTCGGGCGAATGCTCGAAAAGATCGCGGAAGCGGGCTTCGCTCTCCCGGAGACGCATCTCGGCCTGCTTCCAGTTGGTGAAGTCGCGGATGATGATGAGCACCTCCCCCTCTCCAAAGGCGAGGCAGCGCGCTTCCCGAAAGTGAAACTCGCCATCGATATCGACCGCGTAGTCGAGGGTCTGCATCTGGCCCGTTTCGATGGCCCGCTGGCAGGCCGCTGTAATCTCCTGGGCCAGGTCATTCGGCAGCACCTCTTCGGTTCGTTTACCGATCATGTCCTGGGGATCCACGAACCACTCAAAGTGCAATGGGGCTTTGTAACCCATATACTCGCCATCCCGGTTCATGCGGAGCATGGCGTCAGGAATGGTATCGAGCAGGGCGCGATTGAGCGCTTCGGTAGCCTGCCGCGCTGTGATATCGCGCGAGTTGACGATGATCTCGAATGTGCCGTCCCCCTGTTCCAGGGCGCTACCGATGCTTTCGAGCAGCCGCCAGGTGCCATTCTTGTGCCGAAAGCGGTAGGCCACCTGCCGAGCCTCACCGGGTGTAGCCATCACCTCAACCATCGCCTGAAACACCGCGTCGTGGTCGTCCTCATGGATGTAGGCAAAGGCGTTTTTGCCGATCAATTCCTCGGGCGCGAACCCCATAACGCGCTCGGCGGCAGGGCTGGTGTACTGCATCGTCCCATCATGCCCCACGACGGTGATGATGTCCTGCGCGTTCTCGATCAGGCGGCGAAACGGCTCGCTATCATGCAGAAGGGATGGTACGCCGGATGGATTTCTCATAACCGATGCAAACCTATGGGCAAAGAGGCAAAGGATTTAAACAAAAGTCTAGGTGGCAGCCTGGTCAATCGCAACCACGCCTAATGCTTTCTTGCTGTGCGGACAGACAGGTTTCGGACGGACCCGTGTGTCTGTCTCTACGGGTGCCGGAGTTGAAATATAGGGACAACCTCCCTTGCTTCCTTTCTCCCTCTCCCCCGCTCTCCCTTTCCGAAAACCGGGAACTGCCATCCCGGCCTCGCGTGCTAGCAAACCCGTAATCCAAGACCTGTTCCTGTGGCATGCGTACGACGCCGACCGACCTCAAAACACTGGGCGCACTCAAGGCGTCTGGCTATCAGATCGCCCCTGTAAAAGACGAGCTGCGCAAAAACCTGATCTGCAAGCTGAAACGGGGCGATGACATCTTTCCCGGCATCATCGGCTTCGAGCGCACCGTCATCCCGCAGATTCAGAATGCCATTCTGGGGCGGCACGACATGATCCTGCTCGGTCTCCGAGGACAGGCCAAGAGCCGTATCATCCGCATGCTGCCATCGCTGCTCGACGAATATATCCCCATCGTGGCAGGCAGCGAGATCAACGACAATCCGTTCGATCCCATCTCGAAGTACGCCCGCGACCTGATCGGCGAGCACAGCGACGAGACGCCTATCGAATGGCTGCACCGCGACGCCCGCTACGGTGAAAAGCTCGCTACGCCGGATACGTCCATCGCCGACCTCATCGGCGACATCGACCCGATCAAGGCAGCGCACCAGCGGCTCACCTATGCCGACGAGGAAGTCATCCACTTCGGCATCATCCCACGCACCAACCGGGGCATCTTTGCCATCAACGAACTGCCCGACCTCCAGCCGCGCATTCAGGTGGGTCTGCTGAACATCATGGAAGAGCAGGACATCCAGATTCGCGGCTTCAACATCCGCTTCCCGCTCGATGTGATGATGGTGTTCTCGGCCAACCCGGAAGACTACACCAATCGCGGCAACATCATCACGCCCCTCAAGGACCGCATCGACAGCCAGATCATCACGCACTACCCGAAGACGGTCGAGATCGGCGTCAGCATCACCGACCAGGAGGCGTGGCAGGACCGGGCAGGCGGCACCATCGAAGGGCCACAGGTGCAGGTGCCGTACTATTTCCGCGAGATCATCGAGCAGACGGCCTTCGAGGCCCGCGCCAGCGAATATGTCGATCAGAAGTCTGGCGTCTCGGCGCGTATGACACGGGCGGCGCTCGAAGACCTGATCTCGGCAGCAGAGCGCCGTGCGCTCCTCAATGGCGAGGCCGAAACCACAGCGCGAACGTCCGACCTGATCCACGTCGAGCCTGCCATCACGGGCAAGGTGGAACTGGTGTACGAGGGCGAGCAGGAAGGCGCACAGAACGTAGCCCGCCTACTACTGGGCCGGGCTGTCAAAGCCATCTTCCTCCGCTACTTCCCCGATCCGTCCGACAAGCGCGAGGGCCGCGAGCCGTACAAAAACGTGTTGGGCTGGTTCGCCAAAGGCAACACGCTCACGCTCGACCCCGACCTGGCTTTCGCTGACTACGCCCAACGCCTTGACGCCGTAGACGGCCTGCGCGATGTTGCCAAGAAATACGCCAAGCCCAAGACGCCTGCCGAAACAGCCTCGGCGATGGAATTTGTGCTGGAAGCGCTGCACCAGAACTCCCTTGTCGGCAAAGACCTGCTCTCGCAAGAACGCAGCACGACCTACAACGACATCATGGGTTCGATGCTCTCCTCACTTGGCTCCATCGACGATGATGATGACGACTTGGACGATGACGAATTCTACCGCCGCTACGGATGAGTCGATTTTGGATTTTAGATTGGGTGCCTCCCTAAAACAATCCAAAATCCCCAATCCCCAATCCACAATCGAATGTCTTTCTCCTTGCGCAGGGCCACACCGGAGGACGCTGATGTCCTCTGCGATTTGATTCTGGGGCTGGCCGATTACGAGAAGCTGCTGCACGAGGCCAAGCCTGATCTAGCGGCGCTCCGGCAACACCTTGCGGAGGATGCGAATCCGCGTTGCGAAGCCTTGCTGGCCAACGATGAATTTACAGGCGACGCCGTCGGGTTTGCCTTGTTTTTTCCCAACTACTCCACGTTCTTAACGCGCTGGGGCATTTACCTTGAAGACTTGTACGTCAAGCCCACTTTTCGGGGGCACGGCATCGGCTTTGCGCTCCTGCAACGGGTCGCGCAGATTGCGGTGGCGCGGGGTGCCGAGCGGCTGGACTGGAGTGTGCTGGACTGGAATACGCCCGCCATCGACTTCTACCACCAACTCGGTGCCAAAGCCATGGACGACTGGACCGGCATGCGACTCACAGGGGATGCCCTCCAACGACTGGGCCAACCTACTGCTTAGACACCACCTGTCCGTTGGGCAAAATACGCTCGTTCGGCCCCGGCGGGACGGTCGGAAAACGGTCAAGGCCGACGTTCGGATCACGGTCTTCGGGCACGTAATGAGAATGGCTGCCGTGCGAAATCTCGACATACCCCTGATCACCGAACGGGTCGAGGACCTGCCGCATCACGATCACGAAAAAAATCAGAACGACGATCAGTACCAGCCATCGCAGGCGTTTACGCATCATGCCGTTTGGGGATTAGAAAATGGGGATTTGGAAATGGAAAACAGAAAATGGTTCTCGTGTTTCAACCATTTCAGTAACCATTTCCCCTTTCCTGATTTCCAAATAGATTCTTCGATACCCTATGCTGTTCCGCTCCCCTCTTGCCTTTTCCAGTAAAACCTACCGCTGTGTGTTAGTGCGCATCGGGGTGTGCTGTATGCTGGTCCTCTTGTGCGGAGCCACCGACGCCTGGGCACAGCTGGCCACAGTGCGCGGGCGCGTGACGGATGCGAACAAGGCGGAGTCGCTGCCGGGAGCTGCGGTGGTTTTGCGCAACCTGGATGATGGCACGCAGACAGGCACCGCCACCGACGGCAACGGCTATTTCATCCTGAGCCGGATCGCACCCGGAACGTATACCCTCACGGCTTCCTTCGTCGGATTCATCGCACAGACCGATACGCTGACGCTCGACTTCAACGCCAGCCATTCGGTCGAACT